>JAFZUL010000027.1 GCA_017618355.1 Muribaculaceae bacterium | reverse complement strand
ATTTCGGTTCATAAGAAAATTAGTTTGGTTAATGATATATTAAAAAACTCACTTTTGTCAAAGGTTGTTTAAGCCACCAAAGGTAGTAGGATATATTCATTCTACCAAAAATATGTGGTTTTTTTATGTTTTTTTCTCAATTGATGTAGAAGATTGCTCAACAAAATGGGCGTGACGTCGCTTGAATTTTTTGAAAAATGAGAAATACAAAAATCTCAATCAATTTCAAGATTGATTGAGATTTTTGGTGATGTGCCTGATGTATTAAGGTTATTGAATAAGAATCTTTCGTCCGTTCATGATATAGATGCCTGGAGCGGTAGGTCTCGTATTGTATCTCCGTCCGTTGAGGTCGTACCAAGCATCGTCCTGCACGGGAGTGGGCATCATGATTTCAATGACTCTTGTTATTATACTCTCTTCATCGGCAATGTTCATAACAATTTTCTTAACGGTCTTCTCGCCTGGCAAGCCTAGGCCGTTGCCCAGATCAACAAGCATGTAGGCATAGAATGCGTTTACATAGTCGGTGCTGGTGGGATAGGTTAACTTGTCGTCAGGTCCCATATATAAGTTGGCAGTCGTGTTGCTAATCAGCGTTGCTGGCGCGTAGGTTCCGATGAACTGCACAGTGCCATCGTTGCTTGTAACCGCCATCTCGCCTTCCTCGCTGCTCTTGATGGTGACATTCTCAAATATTGGGTCATTGATAACGCTGCTTGCTGTAGTGCGCCACTCAAAGACGTAGGGTTTACCCGGCTCGATGTTGCGGGCTGGCTTGAAGTTCAGTGTCAGTTCTTCGGTCTGTGAATCGAAGCCTGTAGGTTGAACATAATCATCTTTTTGGGCGATGTCCAGTTCCCAAATTTCGGCATTCACCAGTGGCGTTAAGTCGATATTCTCTCCAATGATGTCAAATGGCAAACACAAAGTGTTCCATTTGTGGTTTTTGAAGAATGTGTGTCCGTTGAGCTCTACCTGACTGATGGTTCGTCCTTTGTATTGCTCGATGAGCGAGCGATTATCTTCATTGTCGTAGAAAATGAGCTGTGCGATTTTCTCGGGCACATCTTCCTCTGTCAGGTAATAGGTGTCGGTGTTAGTGGCGCTATGATATTTCAGATATACCTCTCCGTCGGGCAAAATGTCGCTTGATGAGGCGCGTCGGAATACATATAGGTCTCCCTGCCTGGTCTCTTCTTTGGCGAAACGATAGATGTCTCGTCCGCCTTTAACGGTTCCGTCCGATACCCAAAGCTTATTGTTGTTGCGCACGTAGGCATCATCGGCTCTGGTAAGCGGGATGTTGTGAACTGCACCGGCGGTGTCGGAATGAATAATAATGATATCACCCATGGGCACTTCTTCGATGGCGTTGAGCGTGACATGCTTAGCCTCATCGTCAACCCCTACTACCTCAAAAGCATCAACGGTGAGCAGGCCTATACCATCGAGGTCAATCTCACTCTTCGCCACATAAGGCGTGAAGTTATATCCCTCAGGGAATCGCAGAACCTCGCAAATCTCACCCGAACTGGTAATAGGCATGAAGAGTCGATAGCTGTCGGCTTCGCCATACACATAGAGCTTCATGGTGACATGATCATAGAGGTAAATATCGTTAGGCTTCGCAAAGTTTGGTAAAGTGTCGAGAAGCACACTGTCGGCATTGACATACTCATAAAGTTTGGATTCCAACAGGTTGCCCTGGGTATCAGAGAGTGTCATCTTAACCTTTGCCGACTTGTTTTCTCCCTCAAGACGAAGTTGCACAAATGCCTTCTTGTGTTTATATGAGAAACCTTCGCCCATCTGAAAGCTTACAGAGAGATATTTGTTCTCATCAAATTCGTTAGGAACTTCAACCTGAGCCGAGAGGCTGTCACGCGGTGTTCCCGCAACTACGTTAAGGCCACCGTTAACTTCAATGTCGGAGATGTCGTAGAGAAGGCAGCCTGAAGGGTCGCTCTTGCTCACTGTGATAATTGCGTCTTGGTCGGTTTTCATATTTGGTGTCCACGACATATAATTGTCGCCACCAGGATAAGATGCCGAAACCGAAATCAAACGAATGTCCTCGCCCATAACAATGTCAATTGAGTCCTTCGACGACTCATAGTAGAAGAGCGTGGCAGTATAGTTGCCGTCAGGGTCAACTGTGGTCTTATAACTGGTGCTGTCGGCAATGGTGGTGGACGATAATGCATCTTTTGTCACCATCTTATAAATAGTGCCGTATCGCGCGGGCAACGTGAATTTTGTGCCAGCCCCCACTTCGGCATAGCCTTCATTGTAAGAAAGTTCATTGTCAATCCATCCCTCAGTAGCGTCGATTTTCATGTTCATGTCAATGTAGTAGGAGTTGTAGAGAGTTGGCTTGACAAAACTGAACACATTCTGGAAATTGCTGAACAAGGCCACGCTATCGGGTAAGCCGAATTCCCACAGTGTCGTAACAGTGGCATCGCCCAAGTCTTCCTCGTTGAGCACGAAATTTGGCGTCATTATCACATCCGACGTCAGCGTATCGCGAGTGACAATTGTGTCGCTCACGTTGTTGTCGGGCAGGTAGGTCTTGCCGTTGCTGCCAGTCCATGATTGGAGAGTGTAGCCGAAGGAGCGTAGCTTCTCGTATTTGTGATGGTAGTAATTTGAAGGAACAATAATTACGCCACTGCTGTCGGCGTACTTCACGAAAGGAGTTCCCTTGAAAATGAACTTGTGGTTTTCCACATTATTGGCCTCAATTTGGTTCTGTGTAGAGCCCTGTGATGCCTGCTGTTTTGGTGGGAGAGCCGAGAGTGTCATAGCAAACAGGCACCCAGCCACAAAAATGAAAATAAATTTTCTCATAAGGTGTAAAGTAAAAATATAAGTAATTCTTTTGGATGAATGTGCAAATATAGTTTTTACCAGACCACGACCTTACGCGAACCAATACAGAGCATCGCAAGAAGAATGGTATAGAAGCGTTTCATCGTAGTTGAAAAGTGTTTATGAATATTCGAAGTGCAAATATACAAACAATTTCTAAAATTATTATAAATATTGCCTGTTTTTATAATGGTTGGCAGAATTTCATCCAAAAAACACAAACAACGTGCAAGATAACAAAAAATAGTTGTAATTTTGTAATGCTAAACTTGAATGAGATGAGAACAGAGATTGATCCTAAGACCACTGAGCGAGCACAATCTTTTGAGATATGGAAGAATGCCCCAATGCCAAAGGTGACGTTAGTAAAGACTTTTGAAGTGGGCCGACTGGTAAGGTTGAGCCGGCGCAAAGGTTTGAGGCTCAACATGCTCATGTGCTGGTGCATCGCTAGAGCAGCCAAAGACATAAAGGAGTTCTACATGCTACCAATGGGAGAGCGTTATTTGAAGTATGACCGATTGGCGGTGAACATGGTAGTGCCTGTCAAGAGAGGAGGCGTCACGCTATGCGACATTCCTTTCTCAGAAGACATCAAGCAGTTCAACGAGGATTATCTGCGACTCACGCAACAGGTTCATGAAACTGGAGAGCCTCACAATTTGAGCGACGATTATATGGTTATCAGCACCTCAGCTTTGCCCGACTGTGAGATTGACGCTGCTGTGAGCATCTACGCCGAAATATTTAATACCCCCTTCCTCGCCTGGGGCAAGTACCGACACAGGCTCTTCAAGACCCTGCTGCCCATCTCGTTCCAGTTTCACCATGCACAGATGGACGGCCTAGAAGCCGCCCAATTCCTCAACGCATTGCAAGCTGAATTTAAGAGGTGCTCTATAGATTAATGCGAGCTTTATATATTGTCACAACAATTAAAATACAAAATCATGAGTCTTATTAAAAACAAATTTTTAATGTGCTTTATAGCACTTATCGCAACTGTTAATGTTGCATCGGCCGAGTGTGGCCTTGGTGTGGAGATCAAAGAAGGATACTACATCATCAGTTCGATTGTAAACCAGAAATTCTGCCTCGATGTTCAAAAGGGGGTTGCTGCCGAGAATACGAATATCCAGTTATATCATGCCAATGGCACAAAGGCGCAAAAGTGGTACTTCCAATCAGCAGGTGACGGGTCTTACTACATTCGCTCGGCTCTTGACCGTAACTTAGTGCTTGCCATAAAGAATAATGCGGCAGTAGAAGGTGGCAACATTCAGCTTGCACGATTCAATGGTAGTAAGGCGCAACGATGGTATCTGCAAAAGGTTGACAAAGGTGAGTATCACATACGTTCGTATATCGAATATATGATGGTCCTTAACTTTAACGGACGTCCTGCCGATAAAGTTAATGTCAAGCTTTCGGACTTCTTTGATTATGGTGATAAAGATTCTATAATATGGAATATTCACAAATAACTTATTAACGAAATACATCCTTTACATAATTTAGGCTGCAGTGGCAGAAACGCCACTGCAGCCTTTGTTATTAAGGCTTAGGCTTGAACTTCAAAAAAAGGGGAGTGTGCGCTCCCCCTAAATCACAATTAATTATTATTGTTGTGGCCTAATTTCCATTCGTCGACATGGTATCTAGCATACACTCCGAGAGGTATTCTGGTGGCGATGTTTTAAAGCTCGCCAACCAGTAGGCACTTGTTCCACGAGGTGATAGAGTGTGGGTATGACCATAAAGTCTGCTCCACACATAGAACATCGGAACCTTTAATGCCTCCACATTCGAGAGTTTTGGGTCTTTCATAAAGTCAAACCCACGCTCTGCTTGAATCCTATCTTGAATCAGGCACAATCCATTCACCAGATCGATCATATCTCCTTTACTCGGAAGCATTGTCTTTGTTTCTTTTTTTGATGGGTTTAACAAACGTATGGAGCCATTGCATATCTGCTAACCATCCATTATCTCTGGCTTTTTCGTATGCACGATGAGCATGTTTGATAAATTGGGTGACAGAAGTATATTTCTTTGACTCTTCAAATACCGAATCTTTAGTCCATCTTCTTCTAATCGGTTTCAGCCAAGTCATATCATCGAGCCAACCGTTCTTTAAAGCAATGCCATAAGCGCTTCCATTACCTTTCTCAAATGCTCCTCTTGATGTGTATTTTTGTGATTCTTCAATTATGGATTCTTTTGTCCATGAATGGTGACGAGGCTTTAGCCAAGTCATCTCATCAAGCCAATGGTTTTGTCGTGCTATAACATAACCACGGCTGCATTTCTGCTTGAACTCAAAACGTGAATGGTATTTCTTGCTTTCAGCAAAAACCTGTTCCTTGCTATAGAATTGTTTTGAAACTCTAAGGTAGTGAAGTGGCAAATCTTTTGACCAACCCTTTTTCAGAGCGGCACTATATCCAGCTGGGCATTTTTATTCAAATTCAACTCTTGAAGAGTATTTTTTACTTTCTTCAATTACTCTATCTTTTGTCCAATAGTCATTAGGCATTTTGTCATAAGTTAGCCATGTCATTTCTTTCACCCATTTGTTTTTTCGGGCAGCCATATATGCGCTAGGGTTGTTAAGTCCAAATTCGCCAAATGTCCTATATTTCTTGCTTTCTTCAAATGTTTTTTCTTTGGTCCATTTGATGAAACCTCCGCCAAGAGAACCGATGTTGACACCTGTTTTCCCTCGATTTATTATGAAGTAACCATGATTAGCATATTCTTGAACAAAGAAGTGCTCCCAATATTGACTCTCATCAGGAAGAAGCTTATCTCTTAATATGATTGGTTGAGGTATATCTTTTGAAGTCTCGTCAAAATATTCTTTTAACGAGTCAGTTTTGTAATTTCCGTTTAAGTTTCGGTGTTCTCTGTCCCGACGCTTAAGATTATTAGTTCTTCCAACATAGCAAGCCATGTTTACTTCATCTATGTAAACATATACCAAATGTTTTCTGATTTGTTTTAATTTTTTTAGTACAGGAGTTTTCAACCAAACCATTTCTTTTATCCATTTATTTTGGATAGCTGCTTGGTAAGCGCCTGCGGAGTTCTTTTGAAATTCAATTTTTGATGAATATTTTTTGCTTTCTTCTATGCAATCTTCTTTAGTCCATTTTTTGCGGTGCATCAGGGCAAGCCATGTCATTTCATCTAACCATCCATTTTCTTGTGCTGCAGTATATGCGCCAGAAGCTTTCTTTTGGAATTCGTTACGAGTAGAATATTTTTTGCTTTCTGCAAAACAATCCTCTTTTGTCCATTTAGTATGGACTTTTAATGGGAGCCAAGTCATTTCATCAAGCCAACCATTCTTTTTTGCGGCCATATATGCGCCAACACATTTTCGTGCGAATTCTGTTCTTGAAGTATATTTGTGTGATTCTTCAAACACTGATTCCTTCGTCCAATTGCGGACTTTGGGTATATGCCAAAGCATTTCTGAAAGCCACCCATTTTTACATGCAGCACCAAAAGCACCTGGAGCCCCGTGCGCAAATTCTGTTCGTGTTGTGTACTTCTTAGATTCTTGAAGAACACTTTCCTTGGTCCATTTCTTTTTTCTTCTATTTAAAGACATGGTACATTCCAATATTTAAGTTGAATTCAATCCCAATTATGATACATCGATGCGTGAAGATTCTTCACAAAAAGAAAGTATTATTAATAAAGAAACAAAAAAGATATCTTTGTGGTTTTCATAATTAATAATTGATTTGGAGTCGTGCTAAATATGTTTATTAATTTGTAAAACAAAACTTCTAAGTAGTGCCTAAAAGCCGACCAAAGCCTTTCTTACCACAAAGGAGTTTGTTGTATTGTTGCTACGATAAGTAGTAATGGTCGTTATCTGGAATTAGAAGTTAATCCAATTAATGTTGCAAAGATACAAATATATTACATCGTTTGCAATAAAGTATGTTTTAATTGTTGAAAACTTTTCTGAAAGGTTAGATAAAATATACATTATTATAGTAATGTTCAAATTTTGCCTGCAGACGTTCTCGCCCTGGCAGGGATGGCAAATAAGAACGACAGAATTCCTAAACATGCAAATTGGAAACTAATCATTTTCGGTGCAAATAAAGTACTACTATTGAACACACATCTTAGATAGCTGATAGACTTTTTATAGGTCACAAGAGTCAAGAAGGGGTAACAAACGTGGATGTTTTAATGAAACAAAAATATCCCGCTGAAAATTTCCAGCGGGATATTTGTTTTTGTTGTGCGCCTGATAGGACTCGAACCTACACAACTTGCGTTACTAGATCCTAAGTCTAGCGCGTCTACCAATTTCGTCACAGGCGAGCGATGATAATTTCGCTTATCACAAGTTTGGAACGATGTTGGAGATGAGAATCAATACCAAGAGTCCAAGGATGGCATAAAGCTCTGGGAACACGGCGAGTACCATGGTGGTACCGAATGCCTTGTGCCCGGCTCCGATGGCGCTGATGCCGCTGGCGCATACTTTTGCCTGGCGGATGGCAGAGAAAAGCGCCACAAGTCCTAGTGCGAGTCCTGCGCCAAAGATGGCTGATGCCTGCCCCATGTTGATGCTTGAGCTAACCAGCGGATTGAGGATAAAGAATCCCACGAAACCGTAAAGTCCTTGTGATGAGGGTAGGGCGGCAAGTCCGATGTAGGAACCCGAAGCTTCGGGTTTCTTCTTGAAAGCGCCGATGGCGGCATTACCACAAATAGTCACTCCGATGGCTGAGCCAACTCCAGAAAGTGCCACTGCAAGGGCAATTCCCACATAAGCTAATAAAATTGCTGACATAATGTTTTTAATTTTTTTGCGGATTAACCCCTGCCTCCCATGAGAAGTGCTTTGCTCGGCATGAGGAACCCTAAGTTTATGATTATTTTTTCTTTATTCTAAATGGATTGTATTCGTTTCCTCCACCCTCGAACTCTGCGTTCTTGAAGTATTCCACAAACGTGAGTCGCATAGGATGTACAAACGATGATATCATGCAAAGGGCAAAGTTGATGCCATGCCCGAACAGAAGTATCAATAAGAACGGCAACCAACGGATGCCCCAACTCAATGATGCCGTCATGTCGGTAGCCAAGGAGTTGAACACGCTGCCTAGCACACCTCCCGTCAATCCGAGTGCGAAAAGACGGATATAGCTGAGAAGGTCGCCAAGCAGTCCCGTTGCCATTCCGTAAGTTGCCCACAAGCCAGAACCCACATTCATGGCTGTTCCGACAATAGGCTTCTTATAGGCTCCTGGACTGTTGAGGAAGAAGATGCCAAGCACCGAAAGGCCTATCACCCCGTATAGCACATATTGAACTGTTCGCGACAGTTCGACTCCGAACATGGGAAGCCCGAACAGGATGGTAGCGCTGACGAGAGCAGTCACCCAGGAGAACTTACCTACGCCATAGATGAAACCGTAGTTCTTAACAGCTTTACATCCTGCCATCGTCATGCCGATAAGCACTTGAATAAGACCTATGATGACCGATATTACCATCATTGGTGAGTAACCGAAGAACGAATCTTTCTTGCTGTCGTTAAGGAAATAGGGCTGTATGGGCTTCAGCCAATCCCAATCTACTGTGGCGAGGTTAATACCGAAGAAGGTGCCTGTCACCAAACCACAGATAATGGTCATGCCACCCAGGCATATACCCAGCATGCCATAGCGGCGGAGGGATGGCTTCATGATGCAGAAGGCGATGCTGACAGCCAGGATGAGTGCACCATAACCTGCGTCACCCATACAGAGGCCGAAGAACAACATGAAAAACGGTGCGAACAATGGCAACGGGTCGATATCATGATAGTTTGGCAATGAATACATGCGCAGAATGGGCTCAAACAACGATGCGAACTTGTTGTTCTGAATCTGAATAGGCACATCGTCGTCGAAAGCCGGATCGGCCAACTCATAGTAAATGTGTCCATGCTCAAGGTAATCTACGACAGCTGGCACCTTCTCAACCAAGGTCCAGCCAACCAACAGACGCACTGCATCGTCAGCGATGGACTCATGACTAAGGTGTACTTTTGAAAGCGAGATGTTGTTCTCATTATCCAATTTACCTGCAGCAATCGTGTCACGACACTGCTCATTCACAGCAATCAACTTGTCGTGAACTGCCGAAATCTTCGATTCTATTTCTTCCTTCTCGGCCACATAAGACGACAACGCCTTATTGGGCAATGTCAACACTTGTGCTGTAATATCAGGACTCTCCTTCGAGAATGTCACGAAGTAGAGTTTGCCGCCTATATCGCTGACAGGTGTCGCAAAGTACTGGTCACGCCATTCCTGCTGGAAGAGTTTGGTTGGGCACACATAGAATGTTGCCGCATATCCTGCTTGCTCTAACTTGCGGATGTCATCCCAGCTGAATTCTCCCCAAGGCTCCAGCGATGTGATGTCACAGTTGACCGCATCCAGCTGATGCCTCAATGCAAGTTCTTCTTCGTTTAGATGCTCTACATAGTCAAGCAGTGCCGCCTGCGACATGTCGTCGAAAGCAACAGGAGCAAACTCATGGGAGGGAGTATATGCTTCCTTGGCATGGTCAAGGATAGAGAACACATGTTTATAGCGCTCGGCAAGGGCAAGATTCGCCTGAAGCTCCTCGCTTGTGGCGCCTTTCTGGAGTTCCTCAATATGAACCACCCCCAGCTGACGTATGTCGGTCAGGAAATGATCGTATTCCTTGCTGGTGACGAGGAACGTGAGTTTCTTCATCTTCTGAATCATATCTCGACCTCCTTTCTTTGTTCATCGTCTTCGGCCTCCACAGGAACATTGGCTAGCTTGCGTTTCTCTTGTAGCGCCTTCAGAATCTTTTGCGACGACTTGGAGAGGTTCTCCTCGTCTTCCATGAATCGCTTGATTTTGCGAATAGCCTCCTGGAATCCTGGAATCTGCACCTTCTCAAAGAGGTTTACCTTCTGCGTCGTTTTGCGACGGGCATAGTCGAGCAGTGCTAGTTTGGCTTCCACAAACTCATGCTCCACCGCTGTCTTGGCAAGACCTTTAAGTAGATTGATGCCATCGAAGTACCATTTAGGAGCGCTGAACAAACCAAACGGCTTCACGTCGAATTGAATGTTTGTCAAAACAGGAACTCGCACACCTGCCACCTTTTTTACGTCAATCTCCACATTTTTTAGCGAAACCAACGAAGCGTCGAACTCACCCCAAAGCGCATACATGGACTCATAGCCCTGAATCTGCTGCTCCAATTTCGTCTTCAGCTCATCGGCTTCCTCCTTGCATTTCTTCACCTCAAGGCGCAAAGCCGTCTCCTTGCTCTTGATGATAGGCAAGGTGCGCTGTCGCGTTTTCAGCTGTTTCTCTATATGTTGAAGCGATGTTTTATTATATTGAAACGTTATCGCCATTTACTTCCAGTAAATATCGGTGAATTCTTTCTTAATGTTGACTTCCTCTAGCTTGAAGTACTTCTGGAACAAGGTCCAAGTAACATCAAGCATCTCGGTGGTGTCGAGATCTACGTCAATCGCCAGCAACTTTTTAGAATAGTCCTTTGCGAAGTCGAGACAGCGGTTGTCATAATCAGTCAAATCAAATCCATTCTCCAACTTTGTCTTTGCATTGGCTGCATCGGAATAAAGACGTATGGCGGCATTCATCACCTGTGAGTGGTCCTTACGTGTCTTCTTGCCTGCAACAAGCTGTTTAAGACGTGAGAGCGAGCGGAATGGGTCGATGATTACCTTTCCTACATCGGAATCACGACGTAGATATAGCTGACCTTCGGTGATGTAACCAGTGTTATCAGGCACGGCATGCGTGATGTCCCCTCCAGAAAGGGTTGTGACGGCAATAATAGTGATGGAACCGCCACCTGCACTCTCTGGGAGCTGAACTGCCTTCTCGTAAATCTTGGCCAAGTCGGAATAGAGCGAACCAGGCATAGAGTCCTTCGATGGAATCTGATCCATGCGATTCGACACGATAGATAGCGAATCGGCGTATAAAGTCATATCGGTTAGCAACACCAGCACCTTCTCGTGCTTCTCAACAGCGAAATACTCAGCTGCAGCAAGTGCCATATCTGGAATCAGCAAGCGCTCTACTGCCGGGTCTTCGGTTGTATTCATGAAACTGATGATGCGATCGAGAGCTCCTGCATTGGAGAATGTGTTGCGGAAGAAGTAATAGTCATCATTGGTCATACCCATACCGCCAAGGATGATCTTGTCGGCCTTAGCGCGCAAAGCCACCATGGCCATCACTTCATTGAACGGCTGGTCAGGGTCGGCAAAGAACGGAATCTTCTGTCCTGAAACAAGGGTGTTGTTCAAGTCGATACCTGCGATGCCTGTTGCAATCAGTTCACTTGGCTGCTTACGACGTACTGGGTTCACTGACGGCCCTCCAATCTCCACTTCCTTTCCTTCAATCTCTGGTCCCCCATCGATTGGCTGACCATATGCATTAAAGAAACGTCCGGCGAGTTGGTCGCTGACTTTTAGCGAAGGAGCCTTGCCAAGGAATACCACCTCTGCATTGGTCGGGATGCCTCCTGTCCCCTCAAACACCTGAAGGGTGATGTCGTCACCTGCAATCTTCACCACTTGAGCCAACTTGCCGTTGATAGTAGCCAACTCGTCATAGCCAACACCTTTTGCCTTTAACGAGCAAGTTGCCTTTGTTATCTGGCTTATCTTTGTATATACTTTCTGAAATGCTTTTGCCATAGTGATTATGCCACTTTAAATGGTTCTATCATTGCTTTGATTTGAGCCACACAGTCGTTGTACTGTGCCGACTTGAATTCTGAGTAGTTCATCTGCTTGCACAGGTTGATCAACTTCTTGAAACAATCTACCACATCCAAGAAGTTGTCAAACTTAAAGTCCACCTCACATATTTCTGTTACCAGATTCAGAATATCTTCCTGGCGTTCCAGCGAGGTTACTGCATCAATCTCATCGAACGCATCCTGCTGAAGGATGACAAAATCGATGACCTCCGACTTCCAGAAAGTCTCGTGATAGTCAACAGGTACGCCGTCATCACCAAGGATGTTGATTTGCTCGGCAATCTCCTTTCCACGTTGCATGCGGGTCTTTAGTGCCAATACCTTTGGTATCCATTCATCATTTATCTGCTTCGAGATATAATCAGCAAATTCAGGATATTCAAGATACTTTGAATAGGAGTCGATTGGATTCACTGCAGGATAACGCTTCTTGTCGGCACGTTCCTGTTCAAGAGCATAGAAGCAGCGTGCCACCTTTTTGGTGCTCTCTGTGACAGGCTCCTTCAGGTTTCCACCTGCTGGCGATACTGTGCCTATGAAGGTGATACTGCCCACTTCGCCGTTATTCAGGTAAACGTATCCGGCACGACCATAGAAGTTGCTTATCAAGGCACTGAGGTCCATTGGGAACGCATCGGGTCCTGGAAGCTCCTCCATGCGGTTTGACATCTCACGGAGTGCCTGAGCCCATCGAGAAGTAGAATCGGCCATCAGCAACACTCTCAATCCCATCGAGCGGTAATACTCTGCCATTGTCATAGCGGTATATACTGATGCCTCACGAGCTGCAACAGGCATATTGGAGGTGTTGGCGATGATGATGGTGCGCTCCATCAGCTTACGGCCTGTGTGTGGATCAACCAATTCTGGGAACTCCGTAAAGATTTCCACCACCTCGTTAGCACGCTCACCACATGCAGCGATGATGACGATGTCGGCCTCGGCCTGCTTTGAGATGGCATGCTGAAGAACAGTCTTGCCAGTGCCAAACGGACCAGGGATGAATCCCGTGCCTCCCTCTACGATAGGGTTAAATGTATCTATGGTACGCACTCCTGTCTCGAGCAACTTGAATGGACGCGGTTTCTGCTTGTAGTTGGTCAAGGCAAACTTTACAGGCCAATGCTGAATCATGTCAACATACACTTCTTCGCCGTTTTCTTTCTCCAAAACAGCAATCGTATCGGTTATCTTATACTGACCTGCTGTGGCAATCTGCTTCACTGTTGCTGTCCCTTCCATCTGGAAAGGAGCCATGATCTTCAGAGGCTGGCAGTTTTCTTCAACCTTACCCAACCAGTCAGATGCCTGTACTGTATCACCAACCTTCACCAATGGCTCAAAATCCCAAATGCGGTCTTCGTCCAGTGGGTTGGTGTACTGACCACGTTTCAGGAAGACACCTTCCATCTTGTCGAGGTCGTTCTGCAAACCGTCAAAGTTCTTAGATAACATGCCTGGAGCCAATTTCACCTCAAGCAGATGTCCGGTAAAATCGGCAGTGGCCCCGACTTTCAGTCCGCGTGTTGATTCAAACACCTGAACATACACATCGGCTCCCACCACCTTGATAACCTCAGCCATTAAGCGGTCACCACCTGTTTTGATATAGCATATCTCACCTTGAGAAACAGGCCCGTCAACTTCAAGAGTCACCATGTTGGCAATAACGCCTTTTACAGTTCCATTAGTCATTTGTCAATATTTATCTGAATTTTCGTTTTTCGTTATTCGTTTATCGTTTATCGAAGATAGTGATGAGACTTCTTGCAACGCATTCACTAATCATTAATCGCTAATAGCGCGAAGTGCGACTAATCCCTAAAAATTCGGCAGGCACTTGGGCTTCTTTTCGGAGGTTCTCGATAATCTGTTTGAAAGTGGACTTACCTTCCTCTATATCCAAATGTCCCCAGCGCTCAAGTATCTCAAGCTTACAGAAATAAGCGAACAAGGCTTCAATAGAGAAAAAGTCGAAGAATGTGCGTTCGTCAAGCCAAGCCCATTTGAAGGCATCAATCTTTTTCTCTTTCAACACAGGATCGGTCTCATCGGCCACTTTTATCAGATCGCCCAAAAAGTCATACACAGCCAATTGACTGAAATCATTTGTGCTGTTTGTGAGTAGAACCTCTGTCACTTCGTTGTCGCCCTGTATATAGTCGCCTACGTTCCATCCATTCTTGCGGGCAATCATGGCCGTAAGGATGTTTGTCACGTTGAAATTGAACTCATACCAATCGGCAATCATCCTGCTAGAGCAACCCATCGCATACTTGTAGTACTCCAGCAGCATGGCATCTTCGGCAAAGAAGCCTGCTTTATCTTTGTTATATGGGTATTCACGTGCATAATTTGACATGAAAGAGGGGTATCGGCGCACATTGTAGTTCATCTCCTGAGCCGATGTGATCAAGTCCCGATACTGCTCAAGCGTGTAATTGCCGTTGGGCAGCAACGTGGCTTCAGGGTTCTTCAGCAGCCTGACAATATTCTGACAATCATATTTCAGGAAGAAATAGGATAATCGTTTCTTGTCCGAATCAGAAAGGATGTTCTCACATTCCTCTTTCAATTCAGCTACTGTTGGTGCCTTCTTTGCATCATTCAAAGAGATGTCAGGCAAGCCAGCCATTAAACAATAGTAATTCCCCATCTTGATTTATGCAATTATGCATTAAAAAAGCATCTCAATCAACTGTGGACGAAGGAACGATTTGAAGTAATCCTCAAATTCCTCTTCTCCGAAATTTACCTTGTATGAACCGTCGGCAGGTTCAATGGTAAACAGTGCCTTTTGGTCGTGAACGCCTTGTATTTTTACTGATTTGTCAAGTAGCCCCTTAGCTTGTTTAGCAAACACTGCTTTCAATCCTTCGGCGTCCTCAGTAGAGATAACGATATCTTCCTGAGCTCCCCACTTCTCAGCAAGCTTCAGGAGGAATTTATTCATAAAGTCCTTATCTTCAACAGATTTTTTAACGACCTCGCTCACTACATTGCCGGTAAGCACATTGGCGACCTCCGTCTTAAGGGCACTCAGCGCCTGAGCTGAATACATCTTCAACTCGCTCTTGGTGTTCTCATTGAGCGATTCCGATTCCTTTTTTGCTGCTGCAACAATCTCATCGGCTTTATTCTTGGCTTCTGCAATTATAGCTGCCGATTCTTCCTTGGCTGATGCTATAATCTTCTCTGCTTCAGCCTTGCCTTTTTCAACGCCTTCGCTTAAGAGTTTGTCTGTCAGTTCTTTAATTTTAGTTTCCATATATTCCATTTAATTTCGACTACAAAGGTAGTCATTTTTTCTAATGCTCAAAAAATAATTACAATAATGAGTAGTTTTAACCCAAAGTGAAAAAGTTAGGGAGTTAGAGCTCTAAAAGGTAAATGGGGGAGTGCGCGCGCTCCCCAAAAATCATAATTTGCAGAGTTGTTTTTTCTTAAGGAAACTAAACTCTGTAAATCTCACTTTTTGCCACTTTTAGCAAGTTTCGGCACAAAACTTAATTGGATATTCTGCCGCAAATGCGCTTTTTACACCTTTTGCGGCAAGATTGGCGAGCGCAATTCTGCCGCAAACGCACTTTTTTTACCCTTTGCGGCAAGATTATTGAAAGAAATTCTGTCGCAACCGCACTTTTTTTACCCTTTGTGGCAAGATTTTTGCTTGAAATTTTGTCGCAAAAAGACAAATTATTCATTGATCAGTCGATAAAAATAATAAAAGAGCCTATAGGTCAATTCTAAGATTCAATTACTAAATAGTGTTGAAAATTAGAATACTCAGAAAAAAAGCATTATATTTGCACAATAAACTAAATTTGGAAATCATGAAACATGTTTTTACGTTAATCATTGCTTTACTGTTTTGTTTCTCTTTGAATGCTGAAGTGAGAATTCATATGGAGAAAGAAGGAGGTGTATATAAAGTTCCTTGCAAAGTCAATGGATTAAAAATGAAATTCATTTTTGATACTGGAGCTGCTACGGTGTGTATGTCTTCATCATACGCTGAAATGATGCTTGAAAATGGTTATCTAGAAAAGACTGACATTAAAGGAGTTTCCCAGTCTACCATTGCAGATGGAAGTGTTATTGACAATGTCGTAATCAATTTGAGAGAGATTGAAATTGCAGGACTAACTATTGAAAATGTTACTGCTATTGTTGTCCCTACTCAAAATGCCCCACTGCTACTCGGTCAATCTGTAATACAAAAATTGGGTAGAGTTTCTATAGATGGTGAAGACCTTGTCATTCATAATGCTAACATATATACAGAAAAAGAAATAGAATCGTTTTACGATAAAGCAGAAAGCTTCTTTTTTGATAGGATTTATGCAGAAGCACTCAAGTATTTTAGAATTGTATATGATTCCTATGGTGACGATACAGATCCTTGGGTGTTATGTTATATGGGAACTTGTTATGACAATCTTGATGATGAAGAATCAGCTATCAAGTGTTGGCTTAAAGCAATAGAATTAGATGAGGGAGAAAATGAAGACAATATTCTATTTGAAGTTTATTTTAGATTGTCAAATATGTTTTCGCTAAAAAAGAATTATTCTAAATCATTGGAATATTCAAAATTGATGTTAAATTATGCCAATGAAGATTCAAGAAGAGCCTATGCATATTATTATGTTGGTTCAAATTATAGTGATTTAAGCAATTATGTTGATGGATTATTGTATCTTGATAAATCAATAAACACATACAAATCAATTCTTAGAAAAAGGAATTTAGATGATACTGAAGCTAATTTTTATTTTCTTGCATATATGGTAAAATGCAGTTCTTTAGAGTCCTCACACCGATACAATGATGCAATAAAAACGGCAGATCAAGCGAAAATTGGACTTGAAAAATATAAGAAAGAACATTTCTACCAAGGTTTTTTAAGTTGGTTTAATAAGCTTTTGTCCACTTGTTATAATCATTTAGCCAATTAAAGATTTTATGTTTTTGTTATGAAAAAGATTTGGATACATATTTTTTACAATAATAACCTTGATGTTTGAGAGTGTTTTTATCAAATAATGTCGATCAAATTATTAATAGACAGATGGAGTGTAGTGATATATCAGAGTTGCGAGAGGCTGCAAGCGGATATTTGTCCATGCTGCAAATGAGTGGTTTTGTTGGTTGCGATTATACCGATGAGAGTGTGAGCCGATTACACCGAGCCATTGCCAACGTGGATTTAGGCAAAATGGGTGAGGTTCTGGCACAACGCAACGTCAACCAAAATCGTATAATTGAAGAATTGGTTGAACCGACATTGAAAATTATTGGTGATCTGAAAACAGAGATTGGCGACAATATGCCCAAAATAATAAAGACTATCGACCCAGAGGTTGGAAATGTGTTCAAGTTCTGCAAAGAGGCATTCAAGGTTTTGAGTGGCGAATATAAGAATTTGAAATCACGCCGTCACACCGACCCCACCACCGCCGATGATTATGCCGTTGAGAAATTGCATTTGTATGAATTGGGTTTATATGATGACTTGACTTTTGAAGAGTTCCTGACAGAACATATCATCAAAGATCTCGCCGACAATGAAGTTGTCAGGCGACTAAATAACATGATCAATCAGTGTGACGATCTGCAAATGATATGTGATTTGCGAAAGTTCCTATATTGGCGCAAATGCGATGTTGATGTTGTCAAGGAGTTGCACAATGCATTTGTTGATTTTTATAGGTTCTATGACCATGCCGCCAATGTGTCACCAATTCCATCAGAGGGAAACCGTGATGAGGTTACAACACGGTTGTTCAGCGTTCTGGAATGGTGCAAGCAGCATGACAATGAATTAAAAACGAAATTGGTTAATTGCCCATTGCTGAAAGACGTTGAAAATTTGAGCGCATTGGCGACCCAGATTTGCGAGAGTTTTGATAATTGGAGTTCGATTGTCGGCAATGATGCCGTGACGTTGGATTTATTCAATGGTGTTGCCGATATATTAGACAACGTAATTATGCCAACCATCGAGCAGCGTAACCCAACCTCGACCCAACCAGAACCGACCCCAGAACCTCAACAAACGCCATCAGTTGAGGCAACAACAAAAGATGATGCGCCCGATTTCTCTCACATGAAAAGTTATACCCCGAAAATCGAATTCGATATGTCGGCGTTATATTCGTTCCTAATAAATGAGGGGGCAATAAAAGATGTTAATGAGAGTCTGGTTTCCAACTGCTTTAATCATGCATACTTGAACCCATTGTGGAAAGATGGGAATCGCAATTTGTTGCGGTGCGTTAATGTTCATATTCAACATAACTATAAAGACGGATGGATCGATAAAGCAGCAGAGCTTTTGGGCAAGACCAAAACCCAAATAACAAACACCAAAAGAGAAAAATTTACAACCGATTTCGAGGGTGGTTTGAAAAAAATATTGGAAAAAAAAAGAAAAAATGAATAATTAGGACTTTTCAATAGGACTTATAGGACTGCAAATTATTGCACAACCCATTGAGATATTGCATCTTAGAGGGTGTATTTTATTTAGGACTATTAGGACTTGACAACCCATCTCCTCACTATAATTTTGCAACGTCAAAGGCGATGAACACCGACACCGCCATGACCATACGGCAAACGAAATGCGCCATCGGTGAGCGCATGGGGAGAGCCGCAACTATTAAATTCAAAAATCATGACAACGAATTTAATACAAGCAGCAAAAGAATGCTCCGATTTGGTTGAGACGAAAAATCGTACAGACCTTAACAGAGTACTTGAATACTTTAGGTGTAATGTTGGCTCAACCTTAGATGCAGCAAAGGCATCAGGGATTCTACGTAACTCGATAACATGGTATGTTTCCAGATTGGAGAAAGAAGCTCTATTGAAAGTGGTTTGCATAAAGCAAGACAGAACCACAGGGTATATGGCTAAACATTATAGTGCAGAGCCTAGCCAATGGAAGCATCAAGTTATGCAACTTCCGTTACTTTTCGAGAATGAATAATTGAAAGGTGACTAAGCAAAAAAGAGATAGCTAAAATGTGGCTATCTCTCTTCTTTTGTGCGCCTGATAGTATTTTATTATGACATCTTATGTTTTATTATGACACAAACAGCAATTGAATATCAGTCAATTACAAAATAATGAAATGTCTTGCTGTGTCATAAGATGTCATAAACTGTCAAAAAGGGGGAGCGCACGCTCCCCCCAAATCACAACAGGATGAGCTAATTTTTCTCGATGAACTAATCTATGATATAAAATGTAAATTATGCTTTTGTTTTTTAAATAACCGAGCAAAACAGGTCTAACATGCACAAATTTTGTATCACTTAGACCACTTTCGTTAAAAAACATTGGTAGTTCAAAGGAAAGTTTTTATCTTTGCAAACTAAATCGTCAACTAATAAAACTTTCTATTATGAAAAAATCTATTATTCTTATTTTATCAGTTCTATTTTGTTTTAGTTGCTTTGCTCAAAAGAGTTATGTTTGTATTTACGGATGTATGTATTCTAATGACGAATCCAAAAATGTTCGTTTAAGCGGAAATATACCTGATGGATTCAGTGAATACTATAACTATTCTAATGTTGGAATCATAATCAATCAATTAGCTTCAAAAGGTTTCATTGTTGAACAATTGTCAGGCTCAGCATCATATGGCTTTGTGAGTGTCTTAATGTCAAAATCTGCTTCTAACGAATCTGGTGCCATTGAAATAATTAAGAGTTATGAAGGTGAGATAAAGGAAGTTGCAAGGTATAATCTACAAGGAATACCTGTAAATGAAAATACGCCGGGTATACAAATTGTTGTGTACTCAAACTATACTACAAAGACTGTAATAGTCGAGTAAAACTAATTTGGTATCAAAAAACCGGATACCGTAGGGTAAAAGGGCGGAAAGTTTCCAAAAACAAAGAGAGACAACCAATGATATTTGATTATCAACTAGTTGTCTCTTTTGTTTTGTGCGCCTGATAGGACTCGAACCTACACAACTTGCGTTACTAGATCCTAAGTCTAGCGCGTCTACCAATTTCGCCACAGGCGCTTGTGGATGCAGATGCTTTAGGATTTTGCGGGTGCAAAGGTAGTGATTTTTTCCTAATACACAAAGAAATGGTTGTTTTTTTGCTTATTTTTGAAAAAAGTGTGTTTTTTGTGAAATTTTTTGCCCCTTTGTTGCGTCTAATACATGAAAAGCAAATGTTTGAGATTAAAATAGTGCAAAAACAGCATTTAATTCAGTAATTATGACTACTTTTGCAATGATAATTGAGGCGTTGTTTGATTGACGCAAGGGGCTTACTCCACTAACCTCAACGGACGAGGCAGGCCTCGTCCCTACAAAGGGGGAATAATTTAAGATATACATATTATTAACTTATTATAAACAACTATTTTATGAAGACATTCAAGAAAATCTTGGTTCTGGCGCTTGCAGTTCTGCCATTTCTTGGCGCGACAGCCCAGAACGAGAAGCACGGCCTGAACCGTGCCGACATGGATTTGACAGTGAATCCAGGTGACGACTTTTATCAGTATGCCGGTGGTGGCTGGATGAAGGCCAACCCACTGAAACCTGAGTATTCTAGCTTTGGCGTGTTCAACGAGCTTGCCGAGAAGAACCGCGACCAGCTTAAGGAGCTCTTTGACAACCTCGCAAATGAGCATCATGCCAAGGGCAGCAACGGCCAGAAGGTAACCGACCTCTATGCCCTCGCCATGGACAGCGTGCGCCTTAATGCTGAGGGCACTAAACCCATTCAGCAGGATCTTGCCGACCTGGCAAGCTTCAATCGCGCCACATTAACCGAGTTCATCGCTTATCAGCACATGTTCCTGGGCAATCCCTTCTTCGGAATTGGCGTGGAGGCCGACCTTGCCAACAGCGCCATCAACACTATGTACCTGAGCGCCGGTTCGATGAGTCTGCCCGACCGCGACTACTACCTCAAGACCGATGCCGACAGCAAGAAGATTCAGCAGCAATATCGTGACTATCTCACTAAGATGTTCATGCTTGCCGGATACAAGAAGAAAGACGCTCAACGTGCTACAAAGACAATTTATGACATTGAGTATAAGTTTGCCGAGGCCAGCATGACTCGTGCCGAGCAGCGCGACATCTCCAAGCTCTACAACCCACGCACCATCGAACAGCTGCAGGCCGATTATCCCGTTATCAACTGGGCTCGCTATTTCGAGTTGATGGGCGTTAAGAACATCGGCACTGTGATTCTTGAGCAACCTAAGGTGATGGCTGTTGCCAACGACCTTATGACCAACCTCAAAGACCAGGAAATCAAGGACTATGTAGCAGGCATGATTATCACTGGCGCTTCGGGCTACCTCAGTGACGAGGTGGGCGAGACCCAATTCGACTTCTATGGCCGCACCCTTAGCGGTCAGCAGGAGCGCCGCGCTCGCTGGAAACGCGCCATGAACATCCCTAACGGAGTGGTTGGCGAGGCTGTAGGTCAGCTCTATGTAGATAAGTACTTCGCTGGCGACAGCAAGGACAAGATGGTGAAGCTCATCGGCGACCTTCGCAAGGCCCTTGCAGAGCGTATCGCAGGTCTCGACTGGATGAGCGACCAGACTAAGGTCAACGCTCTCGTGAAGCTCAACTCTTTCACCGTGAAGGTGGGCTATCCCGACAAGTGGAAAGACTACAGCGCATTGACTATCGACCCCAGCAAGACCCTTTACGACAATATGAAGGCCGCATCGCTGTGGGCAACCAAGCGCAACCTTGAGAAATATGGCAAGGCCGTTGACCGCGAGGAGTGGGGCATGACACCACAGACCGTGAACGCCTACTACAACCCTTTGAACAACGAAATTGTGTTCCCAGCAGCCATCCTGCAAGCTCCATTCTTTGATCCCAAGGCCGACGATGCCACTAACTATGGCGCAATCGGCGTGGTTATTGGCCACGAGATGACTCACGGCTTTGACGACCAGGGCCGCACCTTCGACTATCAGGGTAATATGACCGATTGGTGGACTGAGGAGGATGCTGAGAAATTTACCGCCGCTGCCGAGAAGCTCGCTGCGCAGTTCGACGCTATCGACTTAGGCAATGGTGAGCACGCCAACGGCCACCTCACACTTGGTGAGAACATCGCTGACCAGGGAGGTCTTCGCATCGCATACGACGCATTCATGAAGACTCCACAAGCTCAAGCTGGTGAGAAAATTGATGGCTTCACCCCCGAGCAGCGCTTCTATCTGAGCTATGGCCGCATTTGGGCCGAGAACATCACTCCCGAGGCTGCCTATATGCAGACCAAGAGCGACCCACACTCGCTTGGCGAGTACCGCGTTAACGCCACCCTGCGCAACATCGACACCTTCTTCAAGGCTTTCGACATTACCTCAGGCAAGATGTGGCTTGACCCACAAGACCGAGTTATAATCTGGTAAAGCTGGGAACAACTAAGAATATATAGGAATGGTTGGGATAATTTTCCTGGCCATTCTTTGTTTGTGGGCTTGTGAAAATGTTGTAACTTTGCAGTTCTAAAAGCAGTAATAAAAATGGACATCGACAAAATCATAATTCGGGGCGCAAGGGAGAATAACCTAAAAGACGTGTCGCTCGAGATTCCAAAACATCAAATCACAGTTTTCACGGGTGTTTCGGGGTCGGGAAAGAGTTCGCTGGTGCTCGATACCATCGCTGCCAAGTCGCGGCGGGAGTTGAACGACACTTTCCCGTCATTTGTGCAGCAGTATCTTCCCAAATATGGCCGCC
Organism: Muribaculaceae bacterium; assembly: GCA_017618355.1. Taxonomy (GTDB): domain Bacteria; phylum Bacteroidota; class Bacteroidia; order Bacteroidales; family Muribaculaceae; genus Sodaliphilus. Next base: position 46,664 of record JAFZUL010000027.1, on the reverse strand, counting down.
CCCATGTCGATGCCATCGAGAACCTGCCTATCGCTATCGTCATCGACCAGAAAAAGCCGGCGCAAAACTCGCGCTCCACAGTGGCGACCTATACCGATATCGCCGCCTTGCTGCGACTATTGTTTTCGCGTGTGGGTCAGCCCTGGGTGGGATATGCCGAGTCGTTCAGCTTCAACCACCCTGAGGGCAGTTGTCCGCGCTGCTCGGGACTTGGCGAGATTCGTGAGCTCGACATCCACAAACTCGTGGATTTCGACAAGAGCCTCAACGATGAGGACACCATCCACTACATCGCCTTCGGCAAGGGCGGCTGGCGGTGGATTCGCTATGCCCACAGCGGGCTCTTTGACCTCGACAAGAAAATAAAGGACTACAGTCCTGAAGAATTGGATTTGTTTCTTAATAGTCCGCAGATACGCCTCAAAAATCCTCCGTCAAATTGGCCCAAAAGCGCGAAATATGAGGGCATCATTCCGCGAATGTACCGCAGCATTATTAACAGCGAGGAAGGCCTGCTCCACGCCGCAGTGCTTAACCCCATGCTCAATATGGGCGTATGCCCCGACTGTGGCGGTACTCGCTTGAGTCCCCGTGTGCTCTCGTGCAAGATTGAGGGCATCAACATCGCCGAGGCATGCGCGATGTCGATAACCAAGCTCAACAAGTGGATAAAGGCTCTCACCTCACCACTGGCGGTAGATTTGAAGAAGGCTATCAGCGCACGCTTAACGGCGCTTGAGGAGATAGGACTTGGCTATCTGAGCCTAGACCGTGCAGTGGGCACCCTTTCGGGCGGTGAGGCGCAGCGTTGCAAGATAGCCAAATATATTAACTCGTCGCTTGCCGACGTGCTCTATATCCTTGACGAGCCCAGCACAGGCCTCCACGACCACGACATCGAGAAGATGAAACACTCGGTGCGGCGGCTGCGCGATGCCGGCAACACCGTGCTGCTCGTGGAACACCACAAAGAGATGATTGGCATTGCCGACCATGTCGTTGACTTGGGTCCTGGGCCAGGAAGTAGGGGAGGACAGATAATCTTTGAGGGCAGCTACAGCCAACTGCTGCATAGTGGCACCGCTACAGGCCAGATGCTGAGCCAGCGCGGGGAGTTCAACCAGCAACCCCGCAAGCCGTTGGGAACATTTGCCTTGCGCGATGCTTCGCTTCACAACCTTAAGAATGTGTCAATCGACTTGCCGCTCGGCATCTTTGCCGTTGTGGCTGGTGTGGCTGGCTCGGGAAAGAGTTCGCTCATGGAGTGCTTCCGCAATAATTATGATGGCATTGTATATATCAGCCAGAAGAATATTGGTGTGAGTCTGCGTTCCACGCCAGCGACTTATATGGATGTGGCTCCAGATATCCGTAAACGCTTTGCTAAAGCCCACAAGATGAAGGAGCAATACTTCACATTTAACGGTAAGGGCGGCTGCCCAGTGTGCGGTGGTAAAGGCGTGGTGATTTCGGAGATGGCGTTTATGGACAACATTGAGACCACCTGCGAGGCTTGTGGCGGACTGCGCTACTCGAAAGAGGCATTGGAATTCACACTCGACGGCAAGAACATCGCCGAGGTGATGGATCTCTCGGTGCGACGTGCCAGCGAGTTTTTCGCGGGTACGTCAATTGAAGAAAAACTGCGTCCGTTGATGATTGTTGGGCTTGACTATCTGCATCTTAACCAGGCACTGAGCACCCTCTCGGGCGGCGAGTTGCAGCGCATGAAAATTGCCTCTTATCTACAGTCTTACACTTCGCCCATAGACAATGGAGGCAAGCGCGGTATCTTTATCATCGACGAGCCTACCGACGGTCTGCACCTCAAGGACGTACATCACCTTATCGACCTCTTCAACAAGATGGTTGATGAGGGCAACACGGTATATGTGGTGGAGCATAATACCGACGTAATCAAGGCTGCCGACCATGTGATAGAGTTAGGTCCCGGCGCAGGAGAAGAAGGTGGCAACATAATCTATTCAGGTGCGCCACAAGGAATACTCAAAGCTTCGGCATCGATTACCGCCAAATATCTTTAAGGACAAGAAACTCTCGATTATCCTATTATTTGCTGAACAATAAAGGTGGCACTCACCACTGTCATGAAGATGGCGGGGATGAGGGTTACCCAGTAGCATTTCTTGTACTTGTGCAGGAAAATTGTGATGGTCCAAAGGGTGAACACCGAGAGGGTCTGGTTGGACCAGCCGAAGTATTGCCACAGCACGTTAAAGCCGTTGGGATTGGCGAGTTGCCAGATGAGCAGCAATAGCACAGCGGCAAACATTGGCACGGCAATCATCAGACGCTTGGCGATGGGCTTTTGGTCAAACTTCAGGAAGTCGGCAATGATCAATCGTGCGCTGCGCAATGCTGTGTCACCGCTGGTAATGGGCGCAGCCACCACACCAAGCATGGCGAGGATGCCACCCACAACCCCCAGCCAGCTGCTGCAAACGAGTTTAACCACAGCAGGGGCGTTGAAATATTGGATAAGTGACTTGCCATCGGTGTTGCCCACTTGTGCCAAGAATTCGTTTACGGCATCTTGTGGGAGAACTTCGCGCCAACCTCCGCTATAGAAGAACCACGACGACACTGCAGCCCATACCAGCGCCACAAATCCCTCGGTGATCATTGAGCCGTAAAAAACTGGTCGGCCAAGTTTCTCGCTCTTGAGGCAGCGTGCCATGAGTGGGCTTTGAGTTGCATGGAAGCCGCTGATGGCGCCACAGGCAATGGTTATAAACATGGCGGGGAACAGGGTGTTGGCAGTGAGATATTTCTCCATTCCAAGCAGGTCGGTTCCGTTGTGGGTCTGAGCTGTCATCCAAGAGTTCATGTCGCCAATGTTCCAAATCTCAGGAATGTGAGGCATCTTGATGAGAAGGCAAACAAATAGACCTATGGCCATGAAAATCAGTGCTATGGCAAAAATTGGATAAATCTTGCCGATAATCTTGTCGATGGGAAGTAGAGTGGCAATGATGTAGTAGCCAAATATCACCACAAACCACATTATCTCATTACCACCAATACCTGAAAGTATAGAGGCAGGGCTATAGACAAACACCGCGCCCACCATGAGAAGCAGGACCATAGAGAATATAAGCATTATGATGCGCATGGTTTTGCCAAGGTATTTGCCTATCAGCTCTGGAAGGCTAGCACCGTCGTGGCGCAGCGACATCATGCCGCTCAGGTAGTCGTGCACCGAGCCGGCAAAGATACAGCCCAGCACTATCCACAGGTAGCTCGCTGGACCAAACCATGCACCCATGATGGCGCCGAAGATGGGGCCTGTGCCGGCAATGTTCAAGAACTGAATCATAAACACTTTCCACGTGGGCATGGCTATGTAATCCACTCCGTCGGGGTGAGCGAGCGCAGGCGTCTTGCGGTCATCGGGACCAAAAATGCGCTCTATCACACGACCATATATAAGATAGCCCAATATCAGGGCAGCGATGCTAATCAAAAATGAGATCATAGGGTAAGTTGATTTATTTGCAGTGCAAAAGTAGTAAAAAGAAATCATTTTTTTAGCAAAAAAGGTGTGATAATAAAAAAAACTGTGTAAATTTGCACTTCATTAACTAACAAAGAAAAATATAGAGATGAAAGCTAATTTATATAACGAAGTGGAAGAAGTGGTTGAGCCTATCGATGAGCACAAGTTGGCCGTTGCCGAGGAGAAGCCCGAGAAGATTGACGCTCCAAAACCCACTTATTACATTGTTGACTACAAGACGCTAGCTGTGCCTACCGTTATCGCCCTCGCAATTTTTGCTGCTTGGGCCATAGCTACTTGGTTGATTTAATTTGTTGCTGCATAGTGTGATGCGGAGGTAAAGAAAAATTTTTTTAAAAAAAGTGGTAAAAAATTATTGCCATGTCAAAAAAAGTGCTTAACTTTGCAACCGCAAAACGAAAAATGATGGCTCCTTAGCTCAATTGAATAGAGCATCTGACTACGGATCAGAAGGTTGCAGGTTTGAATCCTGCAGGAGTCACAAAATAATGAGGACCAAGTGCTTATGCGGCATTTGGTTCTCATTTTTTTTAATGCATAATTCATAATGCACCTTATCACCATTGCTTATTATGAGAACTACTTTAAAAATACTATCAATAATGCTTTTGCTGGCGTTGTTCAGCAGCATGGCCCATGCGCAGTATTATACCGACCGAAAACATGACCAAGGCACCGACACGCTCATGGTGTATAACTCATGGCACTCGGTGTTTTATAAAGGTCGTGATACTGTGGCGATTAACCCCAATGTTGAAATCTACTCGCCATTCCAGTATAAGTTCAAACCCACCGAGAAAGACCGCAAGCCGCTTGCTAAGATGATTGAGAAGCAGAGTGTGGCAGTAGCCATAGGCGACTCGGTGTGGCTGGTCAATAGCAAGTATCTCAAAGACAGCCTTCAAGGTGGATATAACAAGTATTTCCGCGATTATCTGCCTATGTATTTCTGTGAAAAAATAGCATTTTTCCAGTATATCCCTACTGAGATTGACTATATTGGCGCTGAAATTGACAACTTCGAGAATCTGCAATATTATGTGGGTGTGGGTCGCAGTAGTGTGCTGGAATACCCATCGGGAATTGCCGATGTGGCTCATTTTGTTATCGACTTAGAGAACAAAACGGTGTTTTTGGTAGATAAGAATTATCTACTGTTTTTGCTTGAGCGTTACCCTGACATGAAGCGGCGCTTTGAGATGATGCAGGGGCAGAATGAGTTTTATATGATTAATGAGTTCTTCTGGGATTATGTGGACCGCATAAGTCAGGACCCATTTGCTCCTGATATTGTACAACCTTAAAAGGCCAATGAGAAGACTTTTTTATATTATTTTTGGTGGTTTTTGTTGTTTTTTTCTTTAAAATTGTTTGCTGTTTTTAAATTATTGTGTAATTTTGGTGGTTGAAATGGCAAATTAGTGATAATATGCTTTTCAAGCTTTTGAAATAGAAAAAACTATTTTATATAATTCACTTAATTTACTAACCAAAATTTTCTGCTATTATGAAGAAATTTTTACTTCTCGCAGCTTTTTTTGCTGCATTCACGATGAGCGCTCAGGAGTTCACACTCACTGAAGTAACCAGCACTAACAATGTGCCTACTGACAAAGCTAACAACCGTCAGGGCTTCGGCATGGACGGCGCATTTGTTGTTATGGACAAAGTGCTTGGCCAAATCAATGCCTATAACGTTGAAGATGGCTCTTTGATTGGCACTCTTGAGACTGGTGCAACTGCTTCTTGGCCCGCAGTAACTCGCGACGAAGCCGGTAACATCATCGCACGTGTTGACAACAGCTGGCCCGGCAGTTTCATGGCCGACACTGTTATCATGAAGATTTTCCCGGTTGGCAGTAACACGCCAATTGATGTTGAGGGCAACATCTTCGCCGATTTCGAGGCCGAGAATGGCCGTTGCGACTTCTTCAGCTTCATCGAGGGCAACGTGATGGAAGAGGGTATCCTGTGGCTTGTTACCGCTAAGTCTACCGGCATCCTGAAGGTTCCTTTCGTTGAGGGTGAAATCGATGGCGACCACATCGCTCTGTTCCCACTTGAGGGCGCTGCTCTGTCTCCAACAAGCTCTACCGTAGTTAACCCCTACATCGCTGCCGACGGCACCAAGCACTACATGCTCTGGACCCGCAACGCTCAGCCTATCGACATGGTAATGAACGAGAGCGAGGACGGCTTCGTGGCCACTACTTTCACTCTGCCTAACAAGGGCGCGACCAACGGCTGCTTCCCATTGACATTTGGTGGCAAAGACCTGGTTATCTACACCACTCTGCCTAACTATGGCAATGCTTGGGCTATCGCCGAGAAGAACGCCGAGGAGCCTATCGCAGTTGTTCCTGAGGTTGCTGGTTTCGTTACCAACGGCTTCCAGTGCAACTGGCTCAACGCTGAGGTTGTTAGCGAAAACAAGGCTATCATCTATCAGTACTTCCCCGGCAACTTCTTCAAGACTTATGAGTTGACAATAGGTGAAGAAGACTTTGAAATTAACGAGGCTTATCTTGTTGGTACATTCAACGACTGGAATCAGACCGAAGAGGGAGGCCGCGTAGCATTTGAAGATGTTGACGGTGTTCTTACCGCCGATGGCGTAGAGTTTGAGGCAGGTGCTGAGTTCAAGGTTATTGTTCCCGCTGAGGATGGTTGGACATGGCTTGGTGGCGAGGATGCCAATGGCGTTGGCTACTTCCTCATCAATAGCGACCTGATGGAAGTTCCTATCACTTTGTGCGACGGCGCAAACTTCCGCATGGAGAATGCAGGTACTTACAAGCTTGAGATTCTTGCTAGCCAGCTTGATAAGGCCGCTTCTTATGCTTTGAGAGTTACAGAATCTGAGCCCAATGCAATTGAGACTATCGCTACTGACAAGGCTGATAACACCTGGTACAATCTCCAAGGCGTGAAGTTCAACGGTATGCCAAGCGTTCCCGGCATCTACATCAACAACGGAAAGAAAGTCGTGATTAAATAACATTCACGCAAAGCATTATTGTAGGGATAAGGCGTGCCTAGGCGTGCCTTGTCCTTACATTTTGTCTCGGGGTGTGTCAAAATTCTGGCGCGCCCTCATTTTGTTCTCTTTTCTTCATAATCCTACTGTTATCAACTGCGTTTTTTATAGGTTATCGCCGCGCCTATATTCATGACGATAGTAAAAATTGTTAGGGCGAGGAAATTGTAGCGCATGTCGTAGAAAGTGGCGCCTTTCAGGAACACTGAACGCATGATGCTGACAAAGTATCGAGGTGGGAGCGCGTAGGTTATATACTGCGCCCACTCTGGCATTGACTCGATGGGAGTGAGCAGTCCGCTCATGAGCATGAACACCATCACAAAAAAGAACATGAAGAAGATCGCCTGCTGCATAGTCGAGGAAATGTTGGAGGCTATGATTCCGAATCCTGAGATAGTGATGATGAACAGGAATGCACCGGCATAGATTACCGCGAGGCTGCCCACTGCCGATAGTCCGTAAACAATCCAAGCCACAAGAAGCGCTATAGTTATTACCACTAGCCCTGCAGCCCAATAGACAATGAGTTTGGCAAGAGTGAACGAGAATCTGCTCACAGGTGTGACATTAATTTGTTCAATGGTCCCCGCTTCTTTCTCGCTCACCAAGTTTAGAGCTGGTAGAAATCCCGTGATGATGATCATGAGTATAATGAGCAGAGCCGGAATCATGAAATTGCGGTATTCCAGGGTAGGATTGTAGCGGTTTTGAATGGTGAAAAAATCCCCTCTTTTCTCTGGTGAGGTCATGGATCTTTGCTCTGCCAACGTGTGACTGATGGTCTGTGCAAGGTATTGCGCACCTATGCTGCCTTTGTTGGAATTGACACTGTTTGCACTGATGCTGAGGCGTTTGGGGTGCCCTGTGAGCATCGTTTTCTCGTAGTCTTGAGGAATCTCCAGAATGACATCAACATTTCCTTTATCAAGTTCGCTCATCGATAAGTCAAATGTGCTGGTCACGCTGTGCAGGGTGAGATATTCGCTGGCATTGATTTTATCAATGATGCGATTGGAAATCTGAGAATGGTCGCTATCTACCACGCTCACGTTCACATGACGCACGTCCATGGTTGTCACCCATGGAAGCACCAGCATAATCATAATGGGGAACACCACTACAAGTTTGGGCAGGAAGCTGTTGCGTCTAAACTGTAATATCTCTTTCTTTATTAAGACTTTGAGCATGGCTGTGGTTATTCTAAGTTCATGGTTTGTAATTTGTGGTCTTATAGTTTTTAGTTCCACGTTTTTCGTTTCTCGTTGCCCACGCGTCGCAGGCGCAATTCAAATTTTGTCTTTGAAGTTTTTTAACGCGATGCCTATGATAGCGATTGTCATCACGCACAGTATTATGAAATCTTTGAGCACTCCAACAAATCCAATGCCTTGAATCATAAGTTTGCGCATCGCGTCGATGTACCAGCGTGCAGGAATAATTGCTGATATTGGCTTAATTACATCAGGCATATTCTCCACCGGGAAAATGATTCCCGAGAGAAACACGATGGGCATAAGCATGATGGCTGCCGAGATGAGCAGCGCCACCACCTGCTTTTTGGCGATTGTTGAGACAAGGAGTCCCAAAGCAAGTGCTAAAGCGATATATACAAGCGAAATCACGATAATAGCACCCAAATTTCCGCTCATGGGAACCTCAAGCACGTAGTGCGCGAGCAATAGTATGCTGGTGAGGTTTATGCACGACAGGGCGAAGTAAGGTATCATCTTGGCCAGGATTATGCGCAAAGGGCGCACTGGCGACACCAGCAGCACGTCCATTGTGCCGGTCTCTTTCTCCCGCACTATCGACACTGAGGTTAAGATTCCGCAAATAAGTATGAAAATCATTCCCATAATGCCTGGCACGAAGTTGAAGGAACTCTTCATTTGCGGATTGAAGAGCATGTGAATCTCAGGCATCATGTCGCTTGACATCTGGTCAACAGCGAGGATGTTGGTGAGATAGCCAGATCCCAATTGCGCTAAATTGGTGTTAGAGGCATCCATCACAAACTGCATGGCGTTCTCACCGGTGCCATTCTGTTTCCACTCGCTAAGCACCTTGTCGAAGTCGTTGGAGAAGACCACCACGGCATCGCATTTGCCCGAACGCATATATTGGTCTATCTCTCCCTGTTCAATGGCTCCTTGATAGGTGATGTAAGGGTTTGATGATAGTTTTTCTACGCTTTGCCTCACGCTCTCACTCCAGTGTGGAACAACTACAGCTACATTGATGTTGTTGACTTCGGTTGAGATGGCGAAGCCAAAGAGCAGAATCTGCACCACAGGCATGAGCAAAGCGATAAGCATCGTTCGAGGGTCACGCAGGATGTGCAGCGTCTCTTTCTTGACAAATGATGTGAATCCGGTCATTTTGAATTAATTAATCTCCTCGTTTGGCTCCTCGGGCAAGGGTGCGGAACACTTCGTCCATTGAGGATGCGTTATATTGTTGTTTCAGTTCTGTGGGGGTGCCGAGTGCTTTGATTTGTCCGTCGACCATCATTGACACTCGGTGGCAGTATTCAGCCTCATCCATATAGTGGGTGGTGACAAAGATAGTGGTGTTCTCGCTAGATGCCTGATAGATCATCTCCCAAAATTGACGTCGGGTAATAGGATCGACACCGCCCGTGGGTTCGTCGAGGAAGACAATCTCGGGACGATGAAGGGTGGCGACTGCAAAAGCCAACTTCTGCTTCCAGCCCAAAGGTAATGAACCCACCAAGGTATTGCGTTCGCTGGCAAACTTCAGTTTTTGCAGCATCTCTGTGGCACGACGGTCAATCTCTTTCTTGCCGACACGATAGATGCCGCCGAAGAGTTGCATGTTCTCCATCACTGTGAGGTCGTCATAGAGCGCGAACCGTTGGCTCATGTAGCCTATGTGGCTCTTGATTTTCTCTCCCTGGCGCATGATGTCAAAACCTGCTACCGTGCCGCTGCCGCTGGTGGGAAAACTCAGTCCGCACAGCATACGCATGGCGGTAGTCTTGCCGGCACCATTGGCACCTAAAAAACCGAAAATCTCACCCCTCTTCACGTCAAAAGTGATATGATCAACGGCAGTAAAAGAGCCAAACTGCTTGGTTAGGTCTTTCACCTGTATGATATGGCTGATATTTGTGGTTTTATTATCGTTCATTGCTAAGGAGTTTTATGAAGACATCTTCAATGAGGGGGACTATGGGCTTGATCTCAACATCTTTGTGTCCACTGCTTGTTAGCTCTTGCTTCAGACGTTCGGCATCAAACCCGTTGTCGGCAAGCAGATGGTGGAATTCACCTGCTGTATAGCTGTTGATGATGGTTTTGTCGCCGCGAAGGGCTTTCAGCAGGCTATACATTTCCTTCGACTTTATGCCATAGAGGTTGCCGTCAAACTTTTTGACCATGTTGCTTGGTGTGTCGATGTCGAGAATTTTGCCGCTGTTGCACAGGGCAATTCGGTCGCATCGGCTCGCCTCATCCATATAGGGAGTGGAGACAAGAATTGACAACCCTTGCTTTTTGAGGTTATGGAGCATGTCCCAAAACTCGCTTCGCGACACGGCATCTACACCTGTGGTGGGTTCATCGAGGAAAAGCACCGACGGTTTGTGGATTAGAGCGCAGCTAAGTGCTAGTTTCTGCTTCATGCCTCCCGAAAGTCTGCCGGCGCGGCGTTTCTTGAAAGGCTCAATCTGGCTGTAGATGGGCGCCACAAGGTCGTAATTCTGTTCCACACTCACTCCAAACAGATTGGCGAAAAACTCCATGTTTTCCTCAATGGTAAGGTCGGAATATAGAGAGAACCTGCCTGGCATATATCCCACCCTGGCGCGAATGGCGCGGTAGTCCCTTCCGATGTCAAGACCGTCGACTGTGGCTGTGCCCTCGTCGGTGTCGAGCAAAGTGACAAGAATCTTGAACAAAGTGGTTTTCCCCGCCCCATCAGGACCTATAAGCCCGAATGTCTCGCCTCGTTGCACATCAAACGACACCTTGTCGAGAGCTTTCACAGTGCCGAAACTCTTGCTCAAGCCGTTAACTTCTATTGCTTTCTCTATCGTCATAGTATTTTTTGGATAAAAATCTACTTGCCTATAATCAATAAAGAATCATTTGAGCTTGACTTTTCCTGAGAGTCCAAGCTTTATGTATCCATCATTGGCTACAGCAATCTTTACGGCATACACAAGGTTAGCGCGGCTGTCTTTGGTTTGTATAGTCTTTGGAGTGAACTCGCTCTCGCTCGAAATCCAGGCAATCCTGCCCTTGTATTCGCGTGTCTTGCCTCCGCCAAAGTCGGCAACCACTGTCACCTGCTGACCTAATTTTATGCTTTCGAGTTGGTCGCTGGTGAAGTAGGCTCGCAGATACACGTCATTCAGGTTGGCAACCTTGAACAGAGGTTTGCCAGGCACAGCATACTCGCCTTGCTGGGCATATTTTGAGAGTATCGTGCCTTTCACCGGTGAGGTGATGATAGAGTTTGCCATTTGATGCTCAATGATAGATTTCTGTGCGTCGATGCCTCGCTTTTGCGCGTCGAGACCTCTTCTTTGTGCATCAATGCCTCTCATTTGTGCGTCGATGCCATCTTTTTGTGCTGTGTAACCGTCACTCTGATTGCTTAGGCTTTGGTTGCTGGAGTTTATCTGGTCTTGAGTGGCTGTGAGTTGCTTTTGCAAGACAAGAATTTGATACTCAATGTCATCAACTTGTTTTTGCGATGCCGCATTGTCCTTTAGCATTGCAGTGAATCGCGCTTTCTCCTTTTGGAGATTTGCAATTTGCTGCTTGATGCTTGCAACTTGATTCTCGAGGTTTAGGATGTGGCTTGAGGTTGCGCTCTGTGTGGAGCTGATTTGTTTCTTGTTCTCGCTCATCTGCTGCTTGCTGGCGTCAAGTTGGGCTTGTGTCGCCGTGAGATTGTCTTTGTTGGCGTCGAATTGCGCATTTTGGAACTCCATCTGTGTCATGTCGAGGTAGCCAAGTTGCGTGTCGGCATCCACTTCCATGCCTTCCTCCACGTTCAGCGACATTATCTCGCCTGTGCCTCTTGCTGCAACTACCACTTCGGTGGCCTCAAAGGTGCCTGTTGCATCCCATTCGTCATCGTGACTGCATGCTGTAAGCAATAATGTGCCAACAGCCAAAATATATAACTTTTTCATTGGTTTACAGTATATTTTAAGTCGTAAATTGTTTTCAATAACTCTATGTTGTGGATGATTTGAGTTTGCGCCGCACTGTTCTCGTCGGTGATGCGCTCCACAAGTTTGTGGATGTCGATAACGCCGTTTCGGAGTTTCGACTCCTCGGCTTGCCTAACATCCTTCCTGAGCGACACTATTGTCGCATCGCTCTTGATGAGCTCTCGCAGGCGGGAAATCTCGTCGTTCTCACGGCTCGCCTCTATCTGGTTGTTGAGCAGGAACACTTCGCGCTGAAGCTCGGCTTGCTGGCGTGAGGTTGCTAACTGGTTCAAGTTGGTCTTGCGGTCGTAGAGGCTGCTCAGGCTCCATGAAGCACGAATTCCCACTATGGCGTTGAACGACCATTTGCGGTTGAGCATATTTTCAAAGGTGTTGTATCCTGGATATCCATAGAACGCCTGTCCAAAAGCGCTTATCACTGGCATCACCGAGGCGTTGATGGCTTTCTTGCGGGCATCGAGGGTGGCAATCTTGGCATCAATGAGCTGCAGCTCGGGACGATTGCTTGTCAGCGAAAATGGTTCTGCTTGACTGGGTTTTATGAGTTCCCTGTCGCCTATTGTTTCGCCAATGAGAATCCCGAGCATGTTTTTATAGCTGTCACGAGTCCATTGCATCGTGGTCTTGCCCTGCTCCACAGTCATTATCTCGGCTCTTAGCAAACTTTCGTCGGCTGTTGTGGCAACGCCGTTTCTCACGTGCGACATCAGTTTGTCAAGATTTCCATTCAGCATCTCGAGTGTCATGTCGGTCTGCTTGATGCGGTCGTCCATGAGCAGCACACCAAAGAACAGCTCGTTGATTCTCTTGTTCAGGCTGTAGAGGTCAACATCGGTCTGTGCTTTCTGTTCAATCTCCTGGGCTCGAGTGATGGCTTTTTGACTGCTTACCTTCCCTCCGTCGAAGATTACCTGATTCACGTCGATCTGCACGCGGTACTGGTCTTTGGCAATGCCTTGCATATCGAGACCGCCGGTTGAGAGCATTTCTCTCATCTGCTCGGGGAATGATGGTGTCTCATTTTGGTTTGACGCTTGTGCGCCTAGGGTCACTTGTGGCAACCAAGTGTGAATGAGTTTGTCGAGGGTGTAACTGCTGCTTTGCTCAATGAGGCCATACTGCTTAGCAAGAGGGTAGTTCTTCTGAGCAAGTTTATGGCACTGCTCAATGGTGAGTTGGGCATGCGCCATGGTAAAACAGGCGAGGATTAATGATAAAGTGTAAATGCGTTTCATTGCTTATTGGGTGTTAATCGTCGTGTTATTAATTCTATGTTCTCTTGTTTGCGTTGTTCAAGGAAGCTGTTGATTTCGCCAACTTCTTCTCCCACTACTGCTTGGTAGGCGGGATGAACGAGGAATGGGAACACGTTGAGAGAAAGCATGTCGATGAGTAAAGTGGGGGCATCGATATTTGGTGCTATCTCTCCTTTAGCAATCGCTTCATCGATGTTTTGTTGAAGCAAAATATAGAGTCTGCCCACATTGTGTGATAATGAGGGCTTAATGATATCTATGCGATCGGGTCGGGACATTAGCTCTCTGACTGCAAACAACGGCAAGTGTGGGTTTTCCATGACATAATTGAAATGAAGAGTGATGCCTTCTGTTACTCGCTCCAAGAAAGTTTTGTCACTGTCGCTGAACAAGAGCCCAAGGTTGGTGACTACGTCATTGATAAAGTCGGTGAAGATGCGGCCAAACAACTCCTCTTTGGTTTTGAAATAGTAATGAAGCATTGCATGGGTTACACCAGCACTCTTTGCTATTGAAGTGGTGCGAGCGCCATCATAGCCTTTCTCAAGGAATTCTTCCTTGGCGGCGTTTAGAATGTCTTTTTCCTTGTTGTTTCGATGTTTGGTCATATTTTTTTAATTTAAATGGTTGTCTTTCAATGTGTGATGTTTTGTTAACAAATTTGTTAATAAAAATCTCGGTGCAAATATAAGACACTCTTTTTAATTATGCAAGAAAATTCTAACAATTTTGTTAAGAAAGTTTGATCCTAAAAACGAGATCCTAAAAACGAGCGGTCTACAAAAGTATATATCGGAGTATCTGCCGTTTCTTTAATTCTATAGCAGCTGTAGCTGTATCAAAACAATCATTTTAATGTGCGGTAGGATTATCAAGGATGGAGAACAAAAATGAGGGTGCGCCTGATTTTATTGACACACCCTCATTTTTATGATAAGAGTTAATAGGAATGACTAGGATTTGATAGGGACTTGTCGTTTATCACATATTATTCAATTTCGTTGGTGTAAAGCATCCTTGCCTGTGAGATTCTGTTGAACATCTCGTTGGCGTGTTGGCGGTCGGCGGCACTCCACATTGCTACGGGAATGTTGCAAAGTTTGATGAACCATCGGGTTGCTCGGTGGCTGTTGTAGGTGTCGCGTCCCATCGTAACCATCTCCACGCGCGGCTCGTCGCTGCAGAACAGGTGTTTGATGTCTTGCCAAATCACTGCGCCCAGCGAGAATGCCTCCTCGCTGAGCATTGCCTGCTTGAAACCTGCATTTGTGACCTCTTTGTAGCGTTGCATCGAGAAGCACTCCACTATCATGCGGTCTTTGAGCTTGGGGAAGTATTTTTCTAGTACGACAGGGTCGTCGGTCTTATCCACCACAAAGATGAGGTCGGGATGGGCGAGGAATATCTCGTTGATTTCGCGCCAGGTGAGTGGGGTGTAGGTTTTGCCGTTCTTGCCGCGAAGCGGTTCTGCTGTGAACTCGCCAATGTGTGGCGGGTCACAGGAGTAGATGGTGTCAATCATATCGTCGCTTGAGTGGAACGCTAGAGGCTCACCCTCTGGCGAAATGACGATGTCGAGCTCTATATACTTAACCCCGCAAGCAATGGCATGTTCCACCGCCTCGCGGCTGTTGGTGTAGGTCAGCGAGTCGATGTTGCCACCAGCATGAGCGGCGACGATGCGTTCAGGCATCGCTGGGTTGTTGGCGCGCACATAAAGAAGCAATGCCACAGCCAGCAGAAAAATGACACCTATAATGTATAGGATAATCTTTTTCAAAACAGGAAAGAAAATCTATATATGACAAAAGAAAGGGCAAAGTGTCAAGTATCTAATGCACTTAACACTTAACCCTTATTACTTAAAACTTATTTTTAGTCCTCTTTGATCTCCCAGCCGAGGGCAGATGCGCCTAATACGGCAGCGTCGCTCTCTTTGAGCTCGCTGATAAGAATTTTCACCTTGCCCTTGAATACCTTCATGATGTTCTTGTCGAAGGCTTCACGGATGGGGTTCATGATGTAGTCGCCGCTCTTAGTGAGGCCGCCAAAGATAACGAAAGCCTCGGGGCTCGAGAAGGTGACGAAGTCAGCAAGTGCTTCACCCAGAATGGTGCCGGTGTAGTTGAAAATGTCGATTGCCAGTTTGTCGCCCTTCACGGCGCAGTCATAAACGTCCTTGGAGGTGATGTTATCGATGTCATACTCGCGAAGCAGAGAATCCTCGTCGCGAATCTCGAGGAACTCGCGGGCTGTGCGAGCCACGCCAGTTGCCGAGCAGTAAGCCTCAAGACAGCCAGTACGTCCGCAGCCACACACGCGACCGTTGTTGCGCTTCATAATCACGTGGCCGAGCTCGCCGGCAAAGCCGTCATGGCCATAAACCATCTGTCCGTTTACCACGATACCGCTACCCACACCAGTGCCAAGGGTGATCATGATGAAATCTTTGAGGCCGCGTGCTGCACCGTAGGTCATCTCGCCGATGGCGGCAGCGTTGGCGTCGTTGGTGATTACGCAAGGTATGCCAAACTTCTTGGAGATAAGGTCGGCAAGGGGTATAGGAGTTGGCCAGGGCAGGTTCACGCCGTCTTCTATCACGCCAGTGAAATAGTTGGCGTTAGGAGCACCAATACCTATGCCATTGATTTTACCCTCTGCATCGTTAGCCACGATGATGCGGTTAATCTCGGTGTAAAGTTCATCGATGTAGTCCTCAATCTTTGAGTGCTTGCCAGTCTTGATAGAGCTGCTGGCGATAACAGTGCCGCGAGCGTCAACGATTCCAAAAGCGGTGTTAGTGCCGCCCATGTCGATACCAATTACGTAAGGTTTCATAATGTTCTTTTGATTTAAATGGTTAATGTTTTTATTTTGTTTTATATCTTTCTAAAAGTTCATCGTCAGTCGCACATTGATTTGGCGGCGGGTGAGGTAGTTGGGCACGGCGTATTGGATGCGGTTCACATCGGTTACCCAATAGTAGCTGCTCACGTTGCTTATGTCAAGCAGGTTGAACACGTCAAGACCTAGCCAGATGCTCTTGAAGTGGCTGAAGAAGCCCGATGCTGGCTTGTGGTCCTCGCCAAGCAGCAGGTAAGACGCTCCCACATCCACGCGCTTGTAGGAAGGCTGACGGAAAAATCCCTCGTCGCGGGTGCGAAGTGGGGCAGTGGTGGGCAGACCGTCACTGATAATGCCCTTGAGGCTGAACTTGATGCGTGGGAATTTGGGGAAATAGTCGGTGAAGAATATAGCCACGCTGTACCGCTGATCGGTTGGTAGCGGCACTTTCACGCCGTTGAGCTCCTCCTGTGTCTTCATCAGCGAGAAGCTTATCCACGAGTCGGTGCCTTCCACAAACTGTCCGAAGATTTTGAAATCGAGACCAGCGATGTAACCTTTCGACGAGTTCTCGCCGCTATAGTTCATCTTAAGGTTATCCACCTCGTAGGGAATCATATTGCTCAAGTTCTTGTAATAAACCTCGGCAGTAAGTTTGAAGGGGCGGTTCAGCGCACGGAATGAGTAGTCTCCTCCAAGTATCACATGGATGCTTCGCTGTGACTTGATGTCGCGGTTGAGCGTTATCACCGAGTTTCCGTGCTCGTCAATCGTCTGGATTCGGTATTCCTTGTAGAATGGCGACTGGTAGTAGAGTCCTCCCGCCAGTCGCATGGCAAAGCGGTTGTTGCGCTCAGGCACATAGCCTATGCTGAAGCGTGGCGATATAAGCGACTCCTTGTTGAAGTCCCAGTAGCTGTAGCGCACGCCCACATTGAAAGTGAATGCGCCAGCGCCAGAATAGAGCTTATATGTGTCCTGAACGAACGCCGAGAAGCGGTTAGTGCTCAAATCGTTGCTCGAGGACATGTTGTAGATGACATTGACCTCATCGGGGATGTGTGGCAGAGAATACCCTGCCGAGTCGCGCCATTGCCACTCGCGTGAGCGCTCGTAGAACACGTCGTGGCGCATCTGGAAACCATAGCTGATATTGTTGTTGTTTAGACCTATGTTTCCCTTGAGTGACGCGCTATATACGTTTATCTTAAGGCGATTGCGGGCATGCTCGTGATATTTGCCCACACCAAGCTCGCCGCCCACGCTCTCTTCGCCGCTGGTGCCTGCTTGGTCGAGCCAGTATTCGCCATGGATGTCGTAGGCCACCAACTCGTCGGTGCGGTAAGCACTTCCAGTGAGGGTGAGGTCGGTGCCCTTGTCGTTGAACTTGTAATTCAACTGCAATGCGCCGAAATAAGTATGGAACTTGTCTTTCTCCTGACCGTCGAAATACACGAGGAACGACTTAGCGTTGGTCGAGGTGCCGAAGCTTGTCTCGCGGTTGGCAGGGGTGAAGCGGTAGTCGTTGATTGACACGTTACCTAGCAACGACACCTTGAACTTTTTGCTCGGTTTGAGCACGATGTGGGTCTGATAATCAAAGAACTGCGGGTCGTATTCGCCTTTCGACTCCAGCGAACCGAGCATCGATGAGTTGCGCTTGTAGCGCACACCGTGCATCTGCGAGAATTTGCCTGTGCTGTGGCCGAGTGTGAGTGAGCCGCCTTGCAGGCTGGCGTTGATACTGCCCTCAAAGCTTTGTGGCTCTTTGTAGGTGATGTCGAGCACACTCGACATCTTGTCGCTGTACTCGGCGTTAAAGCCACCAGTAGAGAAAGCTACCTTCTGCACCATGTCGCCATTGATGATACTCAAACCCTCTTGTTGGCCGTTGGTGACCAGCTGTGGGCGATAAACCTCTATGCCGTTGATATAGACACTATTCTCGTCGTAGGTGCCACCTCGCACCATGTACTGCGCGCTCATCTCATTTTTGCTACTTACGCCGGCTTGGATGGTGAGCACGTTCTCCACGGTGTTGCCGCTGGCGCTGGGAGTCATCTTGGCGACTTCGACATCAATGTCCTGCATCGTGTTGGTCTGCTTCTTGTACTCCGTGACTTGCACCTCGGCGAGTTCGATAGTCGTCTTATAAAGCTTAGGGCTTAGGTTCACAGGACTCACGGGCTTGATGAGTCGGCGCTTTACATCGCTGTAACCCATGCACGAGAACACTACCTCGATGGTGTCCTTTGCTGGAACTGTGATTTCATATTTTCCGTTAAGGTCGGTATTAACGCCTAGCATCGTGCCTTGGATGCGCACCGACGCAAACTCAATGGGATTGTCAAATTCATCAACAACCGTTCCTGTGATTTTAATCTGTCCGTTCATTGCCAATGCCGTTGTGGCGAGTACCACAAGCAAGGCAATGTTCCTTATTATATTTCTCATTATTTATTATAACGAGAAAAAATGGGGATTAGTATTTTTGCCATTCCTAAACCCAAAAAATCGTCGAAAATGAAACATCATGGTTTGCTCCCATTGTTTCATTCTTTTGATAATTCCATAAAAATAAGGGTATTCACCACTGAGGCGAATACCCTTGAATTTCTTTGACTAAAGAGTCAAATTGGAATCAATTACTTCTGAATTTTCTTCACGCCATTCTCAATTACGATACCCTTGTAGTTCTCATTAACTGGCTGGCCAAGAAGGTTGTAACGACCGCTCTTAGCGATGTTGTTAACGTTGAGGTTCTCTACGCCAGTGAAACTCTCGCCAACGATGGTGAGGGTCATTTGATCCATGTCAACAGTGAGAGTGTAAGTACCCTCCTCAACCTGGAATGCCTTGCCATTGTCGAATGTAAGTGCCAATGGCTGACCCATCATGTTCTTGTAGAAGCGGAAGTCACCGTTTGGATTGTCGGCAGTTGCCTCCGATACTGCGCCGAAACGGTAAGGTGCAAGACCATTCCAGTCGTCGGCAGCTTCCATCAACTTAGTAGCGAAGCTGAAGAAGCAGTACTCGTTGTCGCCAATTGGATCAACAGTCCTAGTGTCATCGTTGAGAACAACATCCTTAGTGAAGATAACGTTGTCTTCAGTCTCCATCTCAACACCTACGTTGGTAGCCCATGAAAGACCGTTAACTTCGCCAATGATATAAACCTTAGTTGGTTCTGGTGGCAGTGGAGTGCCTTCGAGAGTAGCGTTGACCTCGTTAGTTTCGGGGTTGTAGGTTACAGTGAGAGTGTAGTTGCCAGCAGCCTCAACAGGAATTACATAGTTGTTCTCGGGGAAGCAAACATCCCAAGCGTGGTCTTGAACAACCTTGAACTCTACGTTGCCAGAAGCGAGCTCTGTCTCAGCGCTTGTCCACTCATAGAGACCAGTCTCCTCGTTGAGAGTCATTTCAGGAGCATCAACTGGATCCCAGTCGTTCTCCATGCCAAACAGTGCGGCAGGAGTACCGCAAACAGCATAAGTGTGCTCCTCAGCACCACCAATAGTCAACTCATAAGTCTTGAAGAAGTTGCCGGGGAAGTACTGATAGATGAGAGCCTTGTTCTCGTTAACAACCTCAGCGTTGAGCCAGTTGCACTGGAAGCCATTGGTTAAGAAACCAGCCTCCTCAGGAATAAATGCGATAGGCTCCTCGGCGTTCTTCTCGGCGATAGCCCAAGCATTGCCATAGTTAGGATTAGTAACGTAGATAACCAGGTCCTTGCCACCGAATGTCAATGGGAAGCAGCCGTTGGTCGCACCCTTGTTAGGCAGAGTGAAGGTTGTGGCTACAAAGCCATCCTCGTCCTCGTTCAATACCATGTCGATAGGCTGAGCGTTGCGGGTCCAGAGCATGTAGTGCTTGGTGCCGTCGGCAGCGATGTAGGGGTTAACTACGGTAGAGCTTGTTGGAGACAGAGAAGCACCGTCAAGTGGGAACAGAGCGATGTGGTCGCCATCGATTTCACCCTCAACGAAAGGAACCTTCAGGATGCCGGTAGAATTAGATGTCACGAGCCACATGATGCCTTCTTCCATCACATTGCCTTCAACGAAGCCGAAGAAGTCGCAACGACCATTCTCGCTTGTAAAGTCGGCGAAGAGGTTGCCTTCAACATCGATTGCTCCGCCTCCGCCAGCGGGGAAGATCTTCATGATAACAGTGTCGGCCATGAAGCTGCCAGGCCAGCTGTTGTCAACGCGGGCGATGATGTTGCCAGCCTCGTCGCGAGTAATAGCGGGCCAAGAAGCGGTAGCGCCAGTCGCAAGAGTGTTCTCTACATAACCATCTTCAGGATTGTAGAAATTGATCTGGCCAAGAACCTTGTCCATAACGATGAATTTGCCGTCCATGCCGAAGCCCTGACGGTTGTTCATACGGTCGGTTGGAACATTGTTAGTGCTGGTTACTTCAGTTAGCGTGAAGTCCTGAGCGCTCATCGTGAATGCAGCAAAGAAAGCTGCGAGAAGTAAGAATTTCTTCATAATTCTGATGAATTTTAGTTAATAATAAAAAGTTAATTATATCTCGGTTAAAATGTTTTGTCTATTATTGCAATTCAACTCACAAAAATATATTACTATAATAATATAACAAAATTATTTGGAAAAAAATAACATTTTTTTAACGTTGTCTCTTACTTAATGAATAAATATGTTGTGACACTTTGCTTGCCGAGGTAGAATGCTTTGGCTTTTATCAGTTTGCAGTCGTCAGGGACTTTCACTGGGGATGTCCAGATTGGCGAGGTGAATGTTGGTTCGCTGCCATCGAAGGTGTAGCGCACCTCGGCCGAGCGGTATTGGGCATTGGCGAGCAGCATGCCGTCTTTGACAATGATGCCTGGCTGGGCGATGTGGAAGTCGTAGCCGCGCTTGTTGAGGATTGGCAATTCCCAGTAGCCAATATTCATGTTGTAGTCGGCCATAGCGTGCTTCATTGACGTCTCGTCGCCAGCCCATTGTGGTGTGGAGTTCCAACCTCGTTCGGCAACACCGAAAATTTTGGGGATGAGCAGGCGTTCCACTTCGTTGAAGTTGCGCAGGGTCTCGCCCCAGAGCTGCGCTTGCACGCCTATGATGTTGTCGCGACGTGTGAGCGGTGTCTTACCCTCAGCCTTGTCTCCATAGAGGTTCCAGGGTTGAGCGCGCCAAGAGTCAAACTCGTTGACCGAGCCTCCCCAGTGCAGACCTTGCTCATACTGGTGCATGCTGTAGCCCATGTCCATGTAGAAGTTGTCCACGTTGGAGAGAATGGTGGGGTAGCCGGCGTTTGCGACTTTGTAAGGCACCTCGATGCGGCTGCCAATGGTGCTCCATGCGTTAACGCCCGCAAATCGTGGCGCCACACGCTTGTTGAAGTCATCGCTATGATTCAGAGCCACTTCCTGCCAACCTTCAATCTTGATGCCGCGCTTGATTAGCATCTCGCTCACACGGTCGATGTAGTGCTCCATCATGGCGTGGGTGTCTTTCATGTTCTTCTTTGCCATAAGGGTCTTCACTGCAGGGCTGTTGTCCCAGCAATGGTTTGCCACTTCGTCGCCGCCCAGATGCACGATGTCAAGTTTTAAGCCGGCTGCGCGATACATCCTCTCGAGTTCGCCAACCACCTTGCCAATAAAGCGATATGTGCCTTCTTGCGCTGGGTTCAGCACGTTGTTGGCGTAGGCTTGTACCGACTGGTATCCACCCTTGTCATCAGGGTCCCATAGCATGAATTCCTGTGCTTTCTTAAGGTTGGTGGGAGCAAGATTGTTATAGCGGTATTTCATTGCCACGATGGCTGCGCGAGAATGTCCTGGGGTGTCGATTTCGGGAATAATCTTGATGCCACGGTCATTGGCATAGCGTAGAAACTCGATGAACTGCCCACGGGTAAGAAAACCGTTGGCGCTTTGGCTCAGGTCGTTAGGATTGCCGTTGCCGTCAAAAATCTGCGCAAGGAAGCCGTCTTCCAACTCGTTGAGTGTGCAGCCGCGCCGTGATGCCAGTTGAGTGAGTTCGGGCAGGCCTGGAATCTCGAGTCGCCACGCTTCATCGTCGGCAAAGTGGAATTGGATGATGTTGATTTTGTAAAGAGCCAGCAGGTCAACGAGTTTCTTCAGTTCGTCGAGACCATAGAAATTGCGGGCGATATCGGCCATAAAGCCACGGTAGGCGAAGTCGGACTCATCAACTATCTTACCCTGTGGCAACGTGTTGCGTTTGGAGTGGCTAAGCGCGGCGACAAGGGTCTTAGCGCCGTTTAGCAGCGCCACGTCGCTCACGCCAGTGATGACAATGCACGAATCGGTTACCTCCAGTTCGTAGTGCTCACGGTTGGTGCTTAGTGTGTTGTCAATTCTTGCCTCAATCACAAAGGGACATTCTCTCATAATGTGGATGCCATATATTTGCAGATTTTGCGAGAGAAAATTTCTCACTTTGCCAATGTCGTGTTTACGGCTCTTGAAGAATGGCGGAGCCTTGAACGAGACTAGATTTGGAATCCTAACTTCGGCACTGTTTTCATTGACTGTCACCTGTTTGGGCGTGGGCAGGATGTGGAAGGGATTCTTATCGATGAAACCGTTTTGTAATTCCTCATTTATACTATAAACGAATGCTCCGTCGGGGTAGTCGGTAGTGGCGCTCCACTGGCATGGCTCCTTGAGTTCGCTGCGCTCAATAGTCACAGCAATGGGGTGGTGGGTGTCGCCATCAAGCACCACATGCCCACCATTAGGGGCATACCACAGGTTTACGAATTTGCCCTTCATCATCAGGTCTATAACCAGCGAGTCGTCAGGGGCAAGGGTCGTATAGCGTTCGTTGGGCTTCACCTGATAATAGGTGGTAGAGATTTCTTTGACGTCAACGGGGCTAGTGGGGGAGAGCTCTGTCTGACGTGAAAACTGGTTGAAAAAGAACATCCAGTTGCCCCCCAGCGGCTTTCCGCTTATGTTCGTGATGACAAAACGCGAGCTGTAGTAGCCTGGTTTGGCGTCGTTCTTGCCCATGTCCCAACGTACGGCGATTGGCGACTGCGCTATAGCAGCAAGTCCTGTTATAGTCATAATCGCTGCAATGAGCATAGCTTTGATGCTTAGTGTTTTCATTGATTCTATAGTTTGTTGTTGATAATGTCGTTAAGAAGATTTTCGCAGGAATCCTCGAGCAGGTCAAGAGCCAGTTCAAAGCCCTCGGCGCCTTTGTAGTAAGGGTCGGGGACGTAATCGTAGTGGGCGCGCAGCTTCACGATGTAGTTGCCTAGCATCACGATTTTTGCCTGCTGCTCGGGCGAAGCTGCAAGATACATAAGGTTGCGGCGGTTGCTCTCGTCCATGGCGACGATGATGTCGAAGTGCTCGAAATCGTCGCTTGTGATGGGGCGGGCGCGGTGAGTGAGATTATAGCCGCGGCGGCTAGCATGGCGGCGCATTCGAGGGTCAGGAAGTTGTCCCTGATGGCCGCTGTAAGTCCCCGCTGAGTCTATCTCGAAGCGATGAGCAAGTCCGCGCTCCTCAACGAGCCTCTGCATCACCCCTTCCCCTGCCGGCGACCGGCAGATGTTTCCCAAGCACACGAAGAGTATCTTGATTTTTTTCATGTCGCAAAAATACAATTTTTTTCCTAAATCACCAAAAAATTAAACTGCTGTAAAGGGAAGGAAAAATCAAAAAGCGGTCCATCCAAAGCCTTTGAAAAATCAGAAAAGCCATCTTTGATTGTTGCTTTTAATTAAGTTTCGCATGAATTTCATTAATTATGCATTATGAATTGTGCATTATGAATTATTTTGTCTATCTTTGCACCCGATTTCGAAATCATCTTGTAATTACAATGAAAATAATAAGTAAAGTCGATGAGCTGAGAAAGCAGGTCGAAACGTTTCGTGGTGCGGGCAAGACGATAGGTCTGGTGCCCACGATGGGTGCGTTGCACGAGGGCCATCAGTCGCTGGTGGAGCGTGCGCGCCGAGAGAATGACATTGTGGTGGTGAGCGTTTTTCTCAACCCCACACAATTTAATAACAAGGAGGACTTGCGCACCTATCCGCGCACTGCCGAGGCCGATGCCGCACTGCTCGAGCGCTGTGGCGTTGACATCGCCTTCATGCCCACTGTTGAAGAAATCTATCCTGAGCCCGACACCCGCGTGTTTAAGCTCGGTCCCGTTGCCGAGGTTATGGAGGGTGCCATGCGCCCAGGCCATTTCAATGGCGTGTGCCAGATTGTGAGCAAACTCTTCATGATGGTAGAGCCTACTCGCGCCTACTTTGGCGAGAAGGACTTCCAGCAGATTGCCGTTATCCGCGCGATGATTAAGCAGCTGGGCTTTGATTTGGAGATTGTGACTTGCCCTTGCATCCGCGAGGCCGATGGTCTTGCCAAGAGCAGCCGCAACGTGCGCCTCACTCCGCTGGTACGCAAAATAGCTCCAAATATCTACCGAGTGTTGTGCGACAGCGTAGCGTTTGCCGAGGATCACACTGTTGAGCAGACCCACGACTGGGTGGTGGCCACGCTTAACGCTTATCCCGAGATGGACGTGGAATATTTCTCGATTTGCGATGGCATCACGCTGCAACCAGTAATTGATTGGGACGAAAGCGATTACATAGTGGGCTGCATCACCGTTTACTGCGGCGATGTGCGCGAAATCGACAACATTACCTACAAGAAGCCCGAAAATTTGTAATGTGGCACGCTTTTTGCTAACGCAGATGTGAAACACATTATTAATTCTTAAATATTTTGCGCTATGTTCATTCAAGTTGTAAAATCCAAGATTCATCGTGTCACCGTTACTGGTGCAAACCTTGACTACATTGGCAGCATCACCATCGACCAGGACCTGCTCGATGCAGCTGGTATCATGGAGGGGGAGCGTGTGTTCATAGTTGACAACAACAACGGCGAGCGCCTTGACACCTACGTGATTCCTGGCGAGCGAGGCAAAGGCGAGGTGTGCCTCAACGGCGCTGCTGCCCGCAAAGTGCAACCGGGCGATGTTGTGATAATAATGTCGTATGCCCTGATGACCCCCGAGGAGGCCAAGGGCTTCAAACCAATGGTGGTTTTCCCCGACACGACCACTAATAAATTGATTTAATAGTTTATAGTTTTGTTAACTTCTAGGACTTCTAGAACTTCTTGCCCATAAAAAATTAACACTCACAAATATATATGTTTGAAAATCTAAGCGAAAGATTAGAACGCGCGTTTAAGGTGCTGAAAGGCGAAGGCCGCATCACCGAAATCAATATCGCCGAGACTTTAAAAGAGGTGCGCCGCACCCTTATCGAGGCCGATGTCAACTACAAAGTTGCTAAGACCTTCACCGACACTGTGAAGGAGAAAGCCATAGGTCAAAACGTTATCAACTCCCTCAAACCGAAGGAGTTGATGATTAAGATAGTACACGATGAGCTTACCGAGCTCATGGGTGGCGAGCAAGCGCCGTTTAATGTGGAGGGCCATCCTGCCGTGATTCTCATGTCGGGTCTGCAAGGTTCGGGTAAGACCACTTTCTCGGGCAAGCTTGCCAACCGCCTCATCAAGCGTCATCCGTTGCTGGTGGCTTGTGACGTGTATCGTCCTGCCGCTATCGAGCAGCTCAAGGTGCTGGGCGAGCAGATTGGCGTGCCAGTGTATAGCGAGCCGGAGAACCAGAACCCCGTGGAGATTGCCCAGCACGCCATTGCCGATGCCAAGGTTAAAGGCTATGGCGTGGTAATCGTCGATACCGCTGGTCGTCTTGCCGTAGATGAGCAGATGATGCAGGAAATCAAGGCGATAAAAGACGCTATCAATCCTAATGAGACCCTCTTTGTTGTTGACTCGATGACTGGTCAAGACGCGGTGAACACCGCTAAGGCCTTCAACGACCGCCTCGACTTCGACGGCGTGGTACTTACCAAGCTCGACGGTGACACACGCGGTGGTGCTGCCCTCTCAATCCGTAGCGTTGTCAATAAGCCCATCAAGTGGGTCGGTACTGGCGAGAAGATGGAAGCCATCGACCCGTTCCGTCCCGCTGGTATGGCCGACCGCATCCTTAACATGGGTGATATCGTGTCGCTCGTCGACCGCATGCAGCAGCAGTATGATGAGGAGCAGGCCCGCGAGTTGCAGAAGAGGATTGCCAAAAAC
Organism: Muribaculaceae bacterium; assembly: GCA_017618355.1. Taxonomy (GTDB): domain Bacteria; phylum Bacteroidota; class Bacteroidia; order Bacteroidales; family Muribaculaceae; genus Sodaliphilus. The sequence goes on along the minus strand of JAFZUL010000027.1, from coordinate 20,633 downwards.
AAGTTTGATTTCAACGATTTCCTCTCGCAAATCTCAAAAATCAAGAAGATGGGCCATCTAAAAGACCTGGCCTCGATGATTCCTGGCGTGGGCAAGGCCATCAAGGACGTGGACATCAGCGACGATGCCTTCAAGGGTATTGAGGCCATTATCCACTCCATGACACCCTATGAGCGCGAGCATCCCGAGGTGATTAATGGCTCTCGCCGTCAGCGCATTGCGCGCGGTAGCGGTACCAACATCCAGGAGGTAAACCGTCTGCTTACGCAGTTTGATCAGACCCGCAAGGCAATGCACAAGATGAGCAACATGAGTCCCAAACAGCTCATGCGCGCCGGTCGCCGCCGTTAAGGCAGTGTAATAAATTGCCGTTTTTCACGTTAGCATATTTAGTAAAAAACAAAATAACGACAATAATATGAAGAAATTACTTGCTATAGTGATAGTGGCTCTGATGGGCGTTGCAACAGCATCGGCTCAGAAGGGTGAGATGGCAGTGGGTGCTAACCTGCTCTACGGCACCGAGATCAACTCGGTGGGCCTGGGCGCTAAGTTCCAGTATGGCATCCTCGAGCACCTGCGTGGTGAGGCTTCGTTCAACTACTATTTCCAGAACAAAGGCTTCAGAATGTGGGACTTGAACGCCAATGCCCATTATCTCTTCGACATTACTGAGAAGTTCCGCGCCTATCCTCTTGCCGGTCTCACCGTGGTGAACAAGAGCTACACCGATGTTGACGACTCTATCTCCCGCTTCGGCTTGAACCTGGGTGGTGGTTGTGAATATGACGTGAATGAGCGTTGGAGGGTAAATGCCGAGTTCAAATACTCCATCGTGAGCACCATCGACCAGGCTGTCTTCAGCCTTGGCGCTGTTTACAAGTTCTAGGTGACGGCGGCGGAGTCCCCGTCTAGTGGACCTATCCAATGTGGAATTACAATTTTAGTGCACCTCAACAGTAGGGTTGCACTTGAAGTTATCTCTCATTATGCGCAAAGCGTTTCTTTGTCAGCGCGTTTGAGAAACTGGTTTAAAGAAAAAGTTTAAACATGAAGAAAGTATTTTTTATATTGGCTACTCTAGTTGTTGTGGTGTTGTTCACTTCGGCCAGCAGCAACAAAGGAAAAGGTGGCATCGTAGGCACTTCGGCAGGCGATTTCACCATTAGCAACGCCGATGGTGTGGTGTCGTTGAGCCAGTTTCGCGGAAAGTATGTGTTGCTCACGCTCTGGTCGTCGGCCGATGTCGTTTCCAGGCTTGACAACATCAAGTATGACCGCTATGCCTCGAAGTCGGCAAATGTGGTGCCGCTGTCGGTGAATTTCGACCGCAGCAGTACACTTTTCACCGAGCTGGTGACTGCTGACAGCCTCGAAACGTCGTCGCAGTACTACTGTGAGCGCCAAGACCGCTCAGTTTTTGAGCAGAAGTGGGGGCAGAAACAGCAGTATAACACCTATCTCATCAATCCGTCGGGGACGGTCATCGCCGTCAATCCCACCGACCAAGACATTGATCGCCTCGTCAAATGATGAGGTTGTCACCCAGTGCGTCCCACTTCTATGGGCCGCACAAGGTGTTTCGCACAGAATCAAGTCTTCGACTTGTTTTTGCAATCGCAACGATTCCGAATCGTCCTAAGTCTCTTAGGGGCGATTTTTTATGCATATAGAAAAAAGGAATGTAAAATTCAGTGAACGTGTATTTTTTATCATTCATTGCCTATCTTATGTCAATATTTTTTGTGCAATCGTTTAATTTTAACAGTAAAAAATTGGCATAATTCAAAAAAAAATTGTTTCTTTGCACCTTAATAAATTAAGCATTAAAGCCCTTTAGTTGGTTGAAGATGCGACGCACACCTTCTTGCTCTATTGTTTTTCAGTCAATTAAAGGGTAATAGATGGTGGACAATTGTGGTCTTTATCCATGAAATTAACTTTCTAGGCGGCTTGTTACTGCTTAACATGAGAAAAACTTAAACTAAATAAATTATTAATCTTTTTTTCAATGCTTATGAGTCTTAAAAAACTTTTATTGCTGACGGCTGCAATATTGGTGTCTCTCACCTCGAGCGCACAGTTCAAGGTGACAGGTGTCGTTATTTCGGCCGAGGACAATGAACCCGTTATTGGTGCTCATGTGAAGGAAAAAGCAAAACCAAGCAATGGTACATCTACCGACTTTGACGGTAAGTTTACTTTAACCGTTGCTTCATCAAAGAGCCACATCCTTGTGAGCTCGGTAGGTCTTGCCGAAGCCGATGTACAGGTCACCTCGGGTGAGATGAGGATTGTCTTGACCACCGACGAGAAGACTACTCTTCAAGAGGTGGTTGTGACAGGTTATCAAAACGTTGACAAGCGCCTCTTTACCGGTGCTACCACAAGCATTAAGGCCGACAAGGCAAAGCTTGATGGTGTGGCCGATGTGTCGCGTGCCCTTGAGGGACGTGCCGCCGGTGTGAGTGTGCAGAACGTGTCGGGTACCTTTGGTACCGCTCCTAAGATCCGTGTGCGTGGTGCTACTTCCATCTACGGTAGCAGTAAGCCTCTCTGGGTTGTTGACGGTGTGATTCTTGAGGATAACGTTGAGCTCGATGCCGACGCCCTCTCTAGTGGTGACGCCACCACTCTTATCGCAAGCGCCATCGCCGGTATCAACGCTGACGATATCGAGAGCTTCCAGATTCTTAAAGACGGTTCGGCAACATCAATCTATGGTGCTCGCGCCATGGCTGGTGTGATTGTCGTAACCACCAAGCAAGGACGCTCGGGCTCGGCAAGCATCAACTACACCGGTGAGTTCACTTATCGCTTGAAACCCATGTACCGTGAGTTCAACATCAGTAACTCTCAGGAGCAGATGGGTATCTACAAGGAACTCGAGGCCAAGGGCTGGTTGAGCTTCGCTGGTCTTGCCAACTCGTCGAGTTCGGGTATTTATGGTACCATGTACAAACTCATGGACCAGTATGATCCCGCAACTGGCTTTGGTCTTCCCAATACTTTAGCTGCCAAGAATGCTTATCTGCGTGAGGCAGAGTTCCGTAACACCGACTGGTTCGACCTGTTGTTCAAGAGCAACGTTTCACAGAACCACGCTATCTCAATTTCTGGTGGTACCGACAAGGCCCGTTTCTACACCTCGGCATCTATCATGTATGACCCAGGATGGACCATGCAGAGCGAGGTACAACGTTACACCTTCAACGCTAACGCCAGCTACGACCTGTCAAAGACTTTGACCATCAAGTTGTTGACTAGTGATAGTTATCGTAAGCAGCGCGCTCCTGGTACATTGAGTCAGGATGTTGACGTGGTGAATGGTGTTTATAGCCGTAGCTTCGATATCAACCCCTATAGCTACGCGTTGAACACCTCTCGCGTTGCCGACCCCAATGCTACTTACACTCGTAACTATGCAGCGTTCAATATCTTCCACGAGCTTGACCAGAACTACATTGACCTCGGCGTTACCGACCTCAAGTTCCAGGGTGAGCTCACTTGGAAGCCCATTCGTGGTCTTGAACTCAAGGGTTTGGCTTCTTACCGCTATAACACAAGTACTACCAACCACTATGTGAAGGACGACTCTAACCAGGCCAACGCTTATCGTGCTGGTATCGACCCTGAGAACGCCACGATTCGCGCATCTAACACTTACCTCTATACCGACCCCGATGAGGAGAGTGCTCTTCCTGTAACCGTGCTTCCTAAGGGTGGTATCCTGTTCCACGATGTGAACTCGATGTCGCAGTTAGACCTGCGTGCTCAGGCACAGTATAACAAGTCGTTCAACGACACTCACCTGATTAACTTGCTCGCTGGTTATGAGCTCAGTAAGATTGAGCGTCACGCCGAGAGCTTCGAGGGCTGGGGTATCGTTTATGAGAACGGTAACATTCCTTTCCTCGACAAGAACCTCTTCAAGCAGCAAGTTGAGGAGAACCACAACTACTACAGCGAGGCATGGCGTTATGGCCGCAACATGGCTTACTACGCTATGGGTAGCTACTCTTATGCTGGACGCTACATCCTCACTGGTACCTTCCGTTATGAGGGTTCCAACAAGCTTGGTAAGGCCAAGAAGAGCCGTTGGCTCCCCACTTGGAACATCTCGGGCGCTTGGAATGCCAGCGAGGAGAACTTCTTCCGTAATGCAGCATTCAACAAGAATGGCATCTGGACTTATGCTAAGCTCCGTCTGTCTTATTCGCTGACTGCCGATGCTGGTCCAAGCAGCGTATCTAATGCGCTTCCACAGTTTTATCCCGACAAGCCTTGGCGCTTGGTTCCCGAGGATGCCGAGATGGACCTCTACCTCTACAATATCGCTAACGAGGAGCTGACCTACGAGAAGAAGCACGAGTTTGACGTTGGTGTTGACCTCGGTTTCTACAACAACCGCATCAACCTTGTCTTTGACTGGTACAAGCGTAACAACTTCGACCTTATCGGTCGCGTTTACACCGAGGGTGTGGGTGGTGTTACCAGCAAGATGGCCAACGTGGCATCTATGGCATCACACGGTGTTGAGTTCACTCTGTCAACTTCCAACTTCCAGGCTATCAAGCCCGGTGACTTCGAGTGGTCAACCGACTTCACCTTCTCTTATGCCAAGAACAAGATTACCGACCTCGTGTCACGTAGCCGTATCATCGACCTCGTGCCAGGTACCGGTTTCGCACTTCAGGGCTATCCCGTTCGCGCCATCTTCTCTATTCCATTCGCTGGTTTGAATGAAGAGGGTCTTCCCACATTCTACGATGAGAATGGCGACGTTACTGTTGATGGTATCTACTTCCAGCAGTTCGAGAACCTCGACTTCCTTAAGTATGAGGGTCCAGTAGATCCAATCTACACTGGTGGTCTTGGTAACAACTTCAGCTGGAAGGGCTTCCACCTGAACCTCTTCTTGACCTACTCGTTTGGTAACAAGCTGCGCTTGCCCGCCGACTTCTCTTACGCCTACGGTGATATGACCGCCAACTCTCGTGAGATGAAGAACCGTTGGGTAGTGCCTGGTGATGAGGCTTACACCGATATCCCAACCATCGCTTCTACCCGTCAGTATATGAACTGGGGCGGCAACTCACTCAGCATTGCCTACAGTTCTTACAACTACAGTACTGTGCGCATCGCTAAGGGTGACTTCATTCGCCTGAAAGAGGTTTCTCTTACATACGACCTTCCTGCTAAGGCTCTCAAGGCCCTGCGCCTGAACACCGCTTCGGTTAAGCTGAGCACCACCAACCTGTGCCTGCTTTATGCCGACAAGAAGCTCAACGGTCAAGACCCAGAGTTCTTCAACTCGGGTGGTGTGGCTGCGCCAACTCCCAAGCAGTTCACTCTCACATTGCGCCTGGGACTCTAATATATTAATTAGGTGAAAGTTAAACTTAAACTAAAAATATAGATATATGAAATTAAAATATTTTGTAATTGCTTGTGTGGCACTTTTAGGATTGTCGTCGTGTAGCGACTTCCTCGACAAGCCCAGCGACACTCGTGTTACTCTCACCAATACCGAGCAGTTGCGCATGTTGATGACTAGTGCCTATCCAAGCTACAACTATGCATTGATTTGCGAGTTGTCAACCGATAACTTTATTGACAACAACTCGCCAAGCGTCGATGGTGTGCGCTACAACCTGAACGCCTACGACCGCAACGATGATGAGGCATTCGCTTGGGAAGACATACGCAGCGTCTCCAGCAGCGACTCGCCATCTGAATTGTGGGAAGGCTATTATAACTCTATTGCCACCTGTAATGCTGTGCTTGAGAAAGTTGAGGAATTTGAGGCCGAGGGCGAGAACAGCGCCAAGCTGCAAGCCGTCAAAGGCGAGGCCCTCGTTGACCGTGCTTATTGCCACTTTATGCTTGCCAACATATTCTGTATGCCATATCGTGGACCAGAATTGAGCGCGCAATATCCAGGCATTCCTTACATCACCAAGCCTGAGACCACTGTAAAGCCTCACTATGAGCGTGGAACCCTTGCTGAGACCTATGACAAGATTCAGGCCGACCTCGAGGCTGGCTTGCCACTGATTGACGACGCAATCTATGAAGTACCCAAGTATCACTTCAACAAGCAGGCTGCTTACACCTTCGCTTCACGTTTCTATCTCTACAAGCGCGAATATGATAAGGTGCTTGAGTACACCAATATCGTGTTTGGTGGTGCTGATGCCGACCCAATGCCTTACATGAGCGACATTTGGGCGCAGACCAACCTCAACTATGCCGACGAGTATGGAAAATACTATGCCAACTCTATTCATCAGCGCAACTTCCTGTTGATACCTACCTATTCGGTTTATATGCGTCACCTTGCCGGTGGACGCCGTTACGGTATTAACCGTAATGGAATGCGTGGCTCGGTTCGCGGTCCTGGCCCCACTTGGGAGCGTTGCCGCTATCAGAACAGCACTCTCGGATGGGTATGGGCTATGCACCCCTGCTTCTTGGCTATGTGGGTTAATGGTAGCCAGGAGTATGGCGTTTGGTGGGCAGGAACTGCCGGCGAGCAGTTTGAATATACCGACAAGATTGCCGGTATTGGCTATGCGCACCAAGTTATTGTTGAGTTCACTGGAGAGGAAGCTCTTTTGAACCGTGCTGAAGCCAAGTTGTTCCTCGGTGACATAGACGGATGTATCGCTGACCTTGGTGTTTGGGATGAGGCACACCGCAACTCTCCAAACGTTGATGCTGACGGTCGTATGGATCCCTGGAGCAAGGAAATTGTGTGGAACTTCTATACAAAGGCCGAGGCCAAGTATTTGCGCAACATCAGGCCTGAGCGCCGTGAAATCCTTGGCACCAGGCTCAACGACTCTATCTACTTTGAGATTGCCAAGCCTTTGCATATCGACGAGGTTTGTCCAAGTGCCAAGTATCATAATTCTCCCGAAATCAATCCTTACTTGCAGTGCATCCAGCACTTCCGTCGCTTTGAGTTCTTCCAGCGTGGTCTGCGCTGGTTCGACATTAAGCGTTTCGGTATCAGCTTCAGCCACGTGATTGGCAAAGACGCACGTGTTGTTACATTGAATCCCGACATTGCCAATGGTGTGCTTGACCCACGTTTGGCATTGCAGATTCCTAACGAGATTATGGCTGCCGGTATTGACCCGAACGATAGGACGCCACAAACTGTGATGAGTACTCCGAGTCCCAAGAAGGCTAATCCCGATTCTCCGTATAACGAATAAACAACTTTACCGCTATGAAGAAATATTTTAAATATATCAGTGCTTTGGCACTTGTGGCTATTGCAGCGATGTCGCTATCTTCGTGTGGAGAGAAGAGTCTGGGAGAAACCATTTTCCCCGATGTCACCGATGAGCTCGACCCCAATAGCTACACCTATCAGTTCGATAAGTGGCTTAAGGCAAATTATCTCGATGTCTATAACTTGGAATTCCAATACAGGCTCCGAGACAATGAGACCAATATGAACTATAACCTTGAGCCAGCTACTCTGAGCAACTCCATCGACCTTGCAGTGCTTGCCAAGTACATGTGGTTTGATGTCTATGAGGAAGTGTCCGGAAGCAAGGAGTTCGTTAAGATGTATGGACCTCGCATTATCATGCTGGTGGGCTCGCCTGCCATCAACCCACAGACGGGTACCATTATTGTAGGTCTCGCCGAGGGTGGTATCAAAGTGACTCTGCTGCACGTTAACAGCATGGACCCGAACAATATCTATGCTCTTAACAGCGATTATTTCCACACTATGCACCATGAGTTCACTCACATCTTGCACCAGACTAAGAGCATCCCTCGTGAGTTCCAGCTTATCTCACTCGGTCGTTACGATGCTATCAACTGGCAGGACCGCAACGAGGGTGTGGTACACTCGCTCGGTTTCGTGACTCCTTATGGTTCTAGCGAGATTCGTGAGGACTTTGCCGAGATTGCTGCCAACTTTATTACCAAGACCGATGCAGAGTGGGCACGTATCTGGCTTGAGGCAAGTCGTGGTTATGTTACCGATGGTGATGAGGACAGCGAGGAGTTGAGTAACCTTAGGTACTACTGCTTCTACTACTTTGAGAACAACGACGCAACAAGCGATGATAACAAGAAGTATGTGGAAGAATATAGAGTGCAGCAGAATGAGGACGGCACCTATGTTTACCGCAACCAGTACCAAAAAGGCAATGGCAAGGTAACTCTCAATCCTGAAGACGGCAAATACTACGACCAGGATGGCGTTGTTTGCGATAAGCAAGGATATGTGCTTGACAAGGACGGCAACCGCATTCCTATCCAGGTCTTCGAAGTTGAGGACAAGGACGGAGTTGACGGAGTGGCAATTCTTGAGCAGAAAATCAATATAGTTCGCAATTGGTTCAAGGAACAATGGAATCTTGACCTTGATGCTATTCGTGCTGCTGTTCAAAACCGCCTTACTACCTTCGATTCCAGCACTCTTGAGTCATTGCGTCAGCAAGTGTATGGCGTTCAATAATGTTTAATCTTAATATACATTAGATATTATGAAGAAAATATTTTATATTTCAGCTTTAATCCTTATGCTGTCGCTGGTGGCTTGTGCGCCAAGTGAGGTTGATGACCTTTTTGACGAGAGCCCTGCGGCACGTCTCGATAATGCTGTCAAGAACTATACAGAGCTCCTCAAGTCAAACGGCGGGCGTTGGCTTATGGAATATTTCGCCAACCCCGACGAGGAAGGCTATAATTTCATTATGACTTTCCATGATGACGGTTCAGTTGATATTTCCACTCAAAATGCTTATGTCAACGATGGCGCGTTTTTCACCGACAGATCGTTATGGGAGGTTGTTTCTGACTATGGACCGGTACTCTCTTTCAATACCTATAATAATGCCTTCCATGTATTCTCGAGCCCTTTGAGCGATGGCTCAGGTCATGAGGGTGACTATGAGTTTATGATTCTTGGTGCCGACGAGAATAAGATTTTTTTACGTGGCAAGAAATCGCGTGACAAAGGCACTGTGATTGATATGATAATGACTCGATTGAGCACCGATGAGGCTCCTACCGACGAGGAATATTTCACTAATCTCTCCGATGTGCGCAGGGCTGCTTTTAGTGACCGCATCAACAATTATGTGCTAACCACTGGCAGTGGCAAGCGCTACATCTGCAACGATGTGACTTCTATGCTTTGGAGCTTCTATCCCGAGGATGGTACTCTGCTCGATAACGGTGAGTATATGAATGCCATTATCACTACTAAGGGCATCCGTTTCATGGAGCCGCTGGCTTTCATCACAGAATATGATGAAAATGACGTGGCGGCACAGAATTTCGAGTTCCAGCCCGATGGCTCGCTCCTGTGTATCGACGACGGTGTGACCAAAATTACTGGTCCTGCTCTTGCTGATCTCTTCCATCAGACACAACTTGGCTGGATGCTCAGCACAGTAGAAGGAGAGATTAGTGGTGACTTCCTCACAATATATAACGGAATTGTTACCGAAGCTAAGACTAAGTACAAAACCACCTTTAACTGGTTGCAGTTAGGTTATGACCCAGCCAAGGCCATGTACCGTCTCTACTTTAAAAACGGTAAATACTATGGCAGCATCTACGTCAACCATGAGATTGTGAATGAGAATACTATCAAGTTCTCGTTTGACCCTAATGCTGAAGTTGCCTTTGACAACAACGGTCAGAACCATTACAACAACCTCGAGAGTATGAGAGCTATGGTTCAACTGCTCTGCACAGGAGAGTATGTCCTTAGTGCCGACAATGTGATGGTGTCGAACCCAATGCTTATGAAGAGCACAAGCAACCCCAACAATTATGTTGTGCTTAAGTTCTAAACCGCAAGCATCCTAATCACACTAAGTGATAAAACCCCAAGTGGCGACTCCCTATGAGCCGCCACTTTTGTTGGCGCTGGGGTCGCCACTAGCGACGAGATGAGAGGTCGCGGTGCTGGTGGTGGCACATCAGTCGAAGCCGAAGGCTGACCTTTGAGTAACCCTCAGTACCGATATCGTAACGAGCGTTAGCGAGTGGAGATAGCGGCACCCCCGGTTACTCAGCGGTCAGCCTTCGGCTGATGTGGAATGTGTTTTTTCAAAAATAGCTGTGAAAAATCTTGTTTGTTTTGAGATTTTTTCTTACTTTTGCAAAATCTATGTAGTTATATTTTCTTATACTATTATTTTAGAGATTATAATTCTTTTATTTATTAACTAAACAAAACTCAATTAAGATTATGAAGAAAATTTTGACTCTTCTTTTCGCAGTTGTGACTGTTGCTGCTTTTGCGCTTCCCGCAGTTCAAATGGGTAAAAAGCTTCAGCCACAAAAATCAGATGTTAAGATTGAGAAGATTACCAAGAAGGCTGGTGAGTTCACTCGCAAATCAGGCTTGACTAAGGATGCTCCCGCTATCGTCACAGAAGACACAGCCTATCTTAATCCAAAGGGAGCTTTCTTCTCAGCTTTCTTTCCCTACAACAACAGTTTCTGGTATCGCTACAACATGTGCTTGGTTCCAGGTAACACAGAGTTGACTTGGACTAACATGTCGATTGGTGTCGCAAGTGATACCTACGACTGGGTGTACTACAATCCTAGTATTGACGAGGATCACTTTACTTTGGTGGAAGGTGAGAATGATTTAGTTTGTACTTTCCCAAATTATCCCGGATGGTTGTATCCACCTATGCTTTTTGCTGACGGCTATAACGAGGACGATGACGAAGCTGAAAACTACTACACATTTAGTGGTGCTTTGTTCATGGGTGGTAAATGGGAAGATGACGTGCTGGGTGATGGTACTGTTATGACTACCATGTATCAGTTCGACCCCTATGCCGAGTATTATGACTTCTTCCGCACTTCGTTTGGTGCTGGTTATGGCGAAGATGCTAATACATTCTTCGAGGATCTGCCCGATGGTTACAAACCCGATGGTGCAGTTGACGGTAAGATTACTAGGCTCGTTCAGAGATTCGATTATCCTGGAAAACCTTATGCTTTCTCTCACATCCAGATGTATGCGTACTGTACTGCTGATGCTGATCAGAAAATTACTGCTAAGGTTTGCAAGATAGAAGATGGTTTTATCGATATGGACAACCCAATCGCCACTTCTGTTTATATTTTCCCAGCAGCTGCTATGGGCGAGACTATGGCAATAAACTTCTACTTTGAGAAAATGGATCCTGAGCTTGGCCTTACCCAAGAAGACTGGTTGATTATCGACACCGACATGGCTATCGTAATTGATGGTGTTAACGATGTGGAAGAGATTAAACCAATAATGTGTGCCGTAGGTTACACATATGACCAGGCTCACGATGAGATCTATGATCAATACATGAATGGCTATGGTGAGTGGGAGTTCTACGATGAGGCAGGTGAGGTTGTTGTAGATAGATTCCTGCCCTGCCACTTGGGTTATTATTGGGGTGATGATTATTATCTTCCTATTGAACTCATGATCTCAATCAACGCTCAGTTCGCTTACATCGAGACTGTAGCCGACAATGCTACCGAGTACACTATCCCAACTGAGGGAGGCGAGTTCACTCTCAAACTCAAGGCCAGCGAGCCTTTCGACGCTTGGTATGTAGAGGAAATCCCAGAGTGGATTAATGTTGAGGCAGTTGATTCTATGAGGGTTGATGAAGACGGCAATGAATCTTATTCAGGTTACACAACTCTCACTGTAAATGTTGAGCCTAACAACAACGGTCAGATAGTTTACACCCTCCCAGGCACTTCGTTCACTATCAACGTTGGCGAGGTTGCTACACCTTACTATCTCGTTGGTACCTTCAATGAGTGGAGCCAGCAGACTGGCATGTTAGAGTTTGTTGATAACGAAGGCGTTCTCGAGACAGAGGCTGAGCTTGAGGCTGGCGCTGAGTTTAAGGTTATCACTCCTAACGGTGATGGCTGGACTTGGTATGGTGGCCAAGACGACAACGGCGTTGGCTACTTCCTGATCAACGACGGTCTGATGAACACACCTATCACTCTAGTTGACGGCGCTAACTTCCGTCTTGAGAAAGCTGGCAAGTACACCTTCCAACTCGATCCAACTGCTATGACCCTCACTGTAGTTCCTGAGGCTGCTCCTGTAGTTCCTGGCGACGTTAACGGTGACGGTAATGTAACAGCTGCCGATGTGACTTGCATCTACAACTACCTGCTTAATGGTGATGAGAGCTTCATCGACACATGCGATGTTAACGGTGACGGCAATATTACTTCGGCCGACGTAACATTCATTTACAACATCCTTCTTGGTAACTAATCCAAATCAATGACATTTATTTAGAGAGACTGCTCATTTTTAATTCACGTTTATTATTTATTAGTCACACACAAGAGAAGTCAATCAAAATAAATATCTCACAAAAGGCGGACCTCACTGGCCCGCCTTTTACTTTTATGTTTCTGCCATGTGCAAGCACATGGAAATTAAAGCTCCCGTTGGTCGCTAAAATTGATATTGCGCCGTTGGCGCTAAAATTTTAGTGCGAAGCACCATATAAATTTTAGAGCCGCAGGCTCTCTAATTTCCGGCGATAACCGGCAAGATAAAAAATTGCGCAGCCCAATTTTGCATTATGCATTGTGCATTGTGCATTCTGCATTATATCACGGTGTCTTCGTCGATGAGGTTGTTGAGGAGGGCATAGACGGTGAGGCCGGCGACGCTCTTGATGCCGGTCTTGCGCACAATGTTCTTGCGGTGAGTGGTCACGGTGAACACGCTCACGTTGAGGCGTGCGGCAATCTCCTTGTTCGACAGACCTTTCGCCACCTCTATCAACACTGCCGTCTCGCGGCGGGTGAGCTCGTGGCTGCTCATGGCTGCATCGCCAGTCTGCGCTTTGGCGCTTATCTCAAGCACCGTTTGGAGGATTGCCTGCTGACTGTCGCGAATGTCTATCACGCCATCAAAGCGCTTGAGCCTCGTCTGCTTCACATACTGATAAACCAGCGCCACCACCGCCATGCTACGGCCGTTGCGCAGCTCGGTGACGTTGTCGTTAATCGTGGGGTTGATGATGAGGATGTCGGGCTTGAGCACATCGAGGCGGTTGCTCAGGTCGTCGGCATTATATTCAGGTCTTAAAATCTTGAGCTCGCTATGGTTGAGGGTCGCCACCAGTCCCTCCACGATAACCTCCGAAGGCTCCACTATCAATACTTTCCTTTTCATAGCTTCGCGGCTTTTTCAAGTTGCTTAACATACGGCCCAAGAATCTTGTCCTCGATGATGGCATGCTTGCGCAGGTCATGCGAGAGCTGCAAGATGTCAAAAATCATGTCGATGGCGTCATCGTTGGTTTCGCTACCAGGCAGATACTTGAAGATGATTTGCACCAGGTCGCTGAGTTTCTCTTCGAGGTTGTCGTGAGTGTCGAGATAAGACTTTATCGTGAATTTGTCTCCACTCTCGCGGTTAAGGAGTCGGTTAATGTGAGGATACACAATCTTTTCCTCATGGATGAAATGCTCGTGCACCTCGTCGATATAGGCGCTGAAGAACTGCTTAATTGCTTTTCCGGCGCGCGCTGGCAGCATGTCGGCAATCTTCTCTAGGTGATGGCCAATGTGCGGCAATCGGCGGTTGAGGTAGTAATCGTGCGAGCGCAGCAGGTATGGCACAAGGCCCTCCATGGGTGTGGCACGCAGAGTGGCTGCCGAAGGGCTGTAGTTGTCGTTGCTGTAAACCTCGCAGATGAGCAGGAAAAACTTGGACTCAACGCCATGAGCGGCACACACCTGGGCTATCGTCTTGTCGCCAAAGCCCATGGGGATGCCAAAGTGCGACAGCGTGAGCAGCAGCTGTGGCTGCGCCGTAATCATCGCCGACAAGTTGTCGGTAGCTTTGTAAAGATATTCGTTCATAGTTTTGTGTTTTTATGCCACAAAGTTAGGGAGAATTTCGCTAAACGCAAAATCCTCCCTAAGATATAGTTGTTCTAGAATCTAAAATTGCTAGAAACTTTAGAGTGTTATTTTATTATTTCTCGGGCACTTCTTCTAGGGCCTTAACCAGCAACTTCCAGAATGGCTCGGCTGCGGGGATGTAGGCGCGCTCGATGGTGGTGTGAGGGCTCTTCAGTGTTGGGCCGAAGCTCACTACGTCCATGTGTGGGTATTTGCCCAGAATGATAGAGCACTCGAGGCCAGCATGGTCAACTTGCACGATGCCTTCCTCGTTGAAGAGCTTCTTGTAGATGTCGAGCAGCATGTGCAGAGCCTGGCTGTCGGGGTTGGGATCCCAGCCAATGTAGTCTCCACCAGTCTCCACCTTGAAGTCGGCGAGATGGAAGCAGGTCTTGAGCATCTTCACGATGTAGTCCTTCATGTCCTCACGTGCCGAACGGGCGAGAATCTTCACAGCTGCCTTGCCGTCTTCGATATCGATGATGGCGAGGTTGCTTGAGGTCTCAACAACGTTGGGATAAGCAGGAATGAAACGCACTACGCCGTCATGGCAAGCGTAAAGGGCGCGAAGGATAGTGGTCTGGTCGTCAAGAGCCATCTTCATCTTAGGACGGTCAATTTTCTTGAGAGTGAGGTCCACGTTGTCCTCGATGAGCTTGAACTGGCTCTCAAACTCAGCCTTGAGGTTCTTGATGAGCTTCTTCATGCCCTTGAGGTTGTCCTCGGGAATGGTCATCACTGTCTCGGCCTTGAATGGGATAGCGTTGCGCATGTTGCCGCCGTGCCAGCTCACGAGGCGAGCTTTGTAGTCAACGATAGCAAGTTGCACGAGGCGGGCCATCAGTTTGTTGGCGTTGGCGCGGCCCTCGTGAATCTCGAGACCGCTGTGGCCGCCCTTCAGGCCTTTGAGGGTAACGCGCACGGCAATCTCGCCGGCGGTGGTCTTCACCTCGTTGTATTTGCGGGTTGCGGTAACGTCGATGCCACCGGCGCTGCCAATCACGAATTTGCCCCAGGTCTCGCTGTCGAGGTTGAAGAGGATGTCGCCCTTCATCTGGCCCTTAGGCAGATCGTTGGCGCCATACATGCCAGTCTCCTCGTCTTTGGTTATAAGGCCCTCGATGGGACCGTGCTTGAGTGTGTTGTCCTCCATTACTGCCATGATGGCTGCAATGCCAAGACCGTCGTCGGCTCCAAGAGTGGTGCCGCGAGCCTTGATCCAGTCGCCGTCTATGTAAGGCTCAATTGGGTCGGTCTCAAAATTGTGCTTGCTCTCGGGAGTCTTTTGTGGCACCATATCCATGTGGGCTTGCATGGTGATGCATTTGCGGTTCTCCATGCCTGGAGTGGCTGGTTTACGCATCACGATGTTGCCGGCAGGGTCTTGGAATGCCTCAACGCCCACCTTCTTAGCGAAGTCGAGCAGGTATTTCTGGATTTTCTCTACGTGTCCTGATGGACGTGGAACTTGTGTCAGCGCATAGAAATTGCGCCAAATGCACGTGGGTTGAAGTTTTTCAATCTCGTTCATAATAGTGTTTTAGTTTATGTATATAGGTTTCATTATTTCAGTGCCACAAAGATAACGATTTTAAATCACATCACCCAAAGAAATCCAAGAAAAATGAACCCAAATCGGTCATTAGGCGACGAAAGGTTGATTTATTTGGTCTATTTATGCCATAACAGTTTTTTATTGGAATCTTGTTGCCATTGTCATTTCGCCATAGCCCGCTATGTCTTCAAAGACAATGTTACAATCTGCTCAACAAAAATTCTGTTCTGACATAAATCCTAATGACCGATTCGGGATAAAAAATCAGCAAAAGAGAACCGACCCCTTTTGCTGATTTTTGGGTTTTGAAGAGGGTGTTTTAGCTGCTCCCCTAAGATAGGGGAGCTGTCGCAAAGCGACTGAGGAGTATGATTAACTGGTTTGATTCCCACTGTTAACTTTTTTCATACTCCCCCTTGCACCCTCTATCTTAGAGGGGGAACTATCACCTGAAATGCATTTTTACAAATCCCTTTGTTGTTAGTTGAAGCCGATTTTTGGGAGTTGGCTGGGCTCGAGACGTTCGCTTTCGCAATACTTGACGAGCGCGTCCACCAGTTTCTTCTTGCGCCCGAAGAGGATATCGTTGATAGTGTGCTTGCGGGCGACGTTCTCAATTTGTCCGCCGCTCAGGTCGAAGCGCTCTGCTAGGACGAGAGCGTCGCTCTTGCGCAAACCTTTAATCATCGACTGCCAAATCTTGGCACGAATCTCGGCGTCGGGTCGCTCAAAGCGTAGCTTGTAGAGGAAGCGTCGCTCAAAGGCGCTGTCGAGGTTGCACTCAAGGTTGGTGGTGGCAATGAGGATGCCCTGCAACTGCTCCATCTCCTGCAGGATGATGTTCTGGATGGTGTTCTCCATCTTATCGACAGCACTTTCTGCTCCGTTTTTGCGCACGCCGAAGATGGCATCGGCCTCGTTGAAGAGCAGGATTGGCGCCTGCTTGCAGCGCTTCACCGCCTCACGGTAGCGGTCAAAGACCGCCTTGATGTTCTTCTCGCTGTCGCCCACCCATTTGCTCTTGATTTGTGGCACATCCACCATCATGATGTCGCGGCCAGTGTGGCGAGCCAACTGATAGACTGTCTCGGTCTTGCCCGTTCCGGCAGCGCCGTAGAAGAGACAAGCGAAGCCCTGACGGAAGCCGCTCTTCTTCATGCGCTCCACAATCTCGCTGTATTTCTTGGGCGAAAGCAGCGATTCAATCTCGGCCACATTGTCCTTCATCTTGTCGTTGTAGAACAATTTCTTCTCCTGCAGTTCGTTGTGCTTGAGCAGATTGCTCACATTCTCCTCACGGTTGGCGATTTTGAACTCGCTCAGCAGCGTCTGCTTGGCATGGTCGGTGATGCCCACACGCGAGGTGTTGGCGAGGCCGTCCTCGGTCTTATGCTCAATGAGGTTGGCCTTCATGAGCACGTGTTGGCCCGAGCGCAGTTCGGAGCATGCTCTGTGGTAGTCGCTTTTATATTCGAATATATCGTCAAACTCATTGAATCTGAAGTCGTTGTCATCATGGTTTATAACTCTGTTTGTCATCCACAGCATCAAGAGCCAGTTGTCGCGGCGGCTGATGTTTTGCGCTAAGAATTGCTTCACGAAGTCGATGTCGCCGTTGTCCTTCATCAACTGCATAAAGTCGTGATACAAATCGATGGGACTAGCCGAGTTGTTTCCCAAGTCGTCAAACATGTCGTCGATAACCTCAAAGAACTGGAACTGGTCGAGGCCAGTGCGCGTGGGCAGTTCGTAAGGCTCGTTGCGCTTGAGGCAGTTGATGACCGCCTGTGGCACGTCGAAGGTGTCTCTGTCCTTCGCGTCGCGGTAGCGCAGCAGGCGGCGGCGAACTAGTTCGTCGATGTCATGTGCAAAGCTCAGAACACAGATGTTGCTCACGTCGAGGTGGCGCGCAAAGTCGTGAAAATCTACGCGATATGGTCCGCACAGGAGGCTTATGCTCAGCAAGGCCGCCTGTCGTTCGGTGATGTGATAAGTGTCGCTCAGCAGCCCCAGTTCGGGCGCTACTCTCAAGAAAAATTCATCGCTGAATTTCGAGTCGCGAGCCTCTTCAGCCACTTTGTCAATGGCCTGGATGAGGGTTGGCATCTTCACGATTGTGTTGGTTTTTGTTGCTGTGGCCTTTTTTCCATCTTTCTTCTTAGTTGTTGCTTTCTTGCTCATAGTGCTGTGTTATAAATGTTAATAATTATCTTTCCTTGTAGTTGCGTTGCAAAGGTAGCGCCTCGGTGTGCGCTCTATTTGCGCAGTGCTGTTTTTCTGAATATATATAGAAACATGAGGGAAAAAATTTAAAAATCACCACTCAAGTTTAACATTTTTTAAAGAACTCTATTTCATAATTTATCTCTAATGCAAATGTAGTGTGTGATTGTGCCAAAACACGGCACAACTTATATAAAAAGTATTTTTTTTGAAAAAAAACGCGGAAAAATTTGCACAGAAGAAAAAAAGGCGCTATTTTTGCGTAAAAATTACACGTTACAAAATTATGGAAACAGAAAATATGTATTGTTACCAGTATCCGCACCCTGCGGTAACTACCGACTGCGTGATTTTTGGCTTTGACGGAACAAAGCTTAGAGTGTTGCTAATTGAGCGTGGTATTGACCCGTTTAAAGGCATGTGGGCGTTGCCTGGTGGTTTCCTGCGTATGGATGAGGATGCCGAGAAAGGCGCATTGCGTGAACTTAAAGAGGAAACGGGGCTCAAAGCTGCCTATATCAAGCAGTTCCACACATTTACAGCTCCTGGTCGTGACCCCCGTGAACGAGTGATAACCATCGCCTACTATGCACTGGTGCGCATGCAGGATGTGCAGGGGGGCGACGATGCTGCTAAAGCAGGGTGGTTTGCGCTCGACAATGTGCCGGCTTTGGCTTTTGACCATGATCAGATTCTGCGCATCGCCACCGGCGAGCTCCGCCGCCAGATTCATTTCGAGCCAGTGGGCTTTGAGTTGCTGTCCAAGCAGTTTACCATGAAGGAATTGCAGTCTTTATACGAAGCAATTCTTGATGTGAAGTTCGACCGCCGCAATTTCTACAAGAAGATGCAGCATTTAGAGCTGCTGACCCAAGTCAATGACGAGACAGCCCCTAGAAAACAGCCATTCCTTTTCGAGTTCAACAAAGAGAAATATAAAGAACTAAAACACAGAGGCTTCAGGCTGGAATTTTACGTTAAGTAGTAAGTGTTAAGTGTTTAACTCCTGTTCTTCCTTTTATTCCTAACATTCCTTTTACACCTTTAACTCCTTTAAATAAATAATTATGAGAAATTTAGTAGTATCATCAGGTGCCGGCATCAGTGCCGAGAGTGGTGTTAAGACCTTCCGCGATGCCGATGGCTTGTGGGAGAACTATCCCGTGATGGACGTGGCTAGCCACGACGGATTCTTGCGCGACCCAGTGCTCATCCACAACTTCTACAACATGCTTAGAGCAAAAATGGTTAAAGCTCAGCCTAATGCGGCTCATTATGGACTGGTTGAGCTGGAGAAGTATTTTAACGTGAACGTCATCACTCAAAACGTTGACGACCTGCATGAGCGTGCTGGCTCAAAGAACGTTCTGCACCTGCATGGCGAACTTATGAAGGTGCGCTCGCTCAGAGATGAGAGCCGAGTTTACAAGCTTCCTTGCGATGAACTCACTGACAAGGGACTTGAGACCAGCGTTGACACGCGCGACCCCTATGGCGATCCTGTGCGTCCGCACATTGTCTTCTTCCAGGAGGCCGTGCCCAACATCGAGCCAGCATGCGAGTTGGCGCAACAGGCCGACATTTTTGTGGTAATAGGCACCTCGCTGGTGGTATATCCCGCCGCTTCGTTGCTGCACTATGCTCCACGCAATGCCGAGGTCTATTACATTGACCCCCGCCCCAGTGCCGTGCCAAGCTATGTGCATGTGATTCCAAAAACCGCCACCGAAGGCGTGAAAGAATTGATTGAAATTCTCACAAAGTAGTTTAAGAGTTATGACCAACCGATTTACTCCTGAGTTTATCACCGAGCTGCAGCCAGGCGAGATTTTCGTCTTTGGCAGCAATCTGCGTGGGATGCATGCTGGTGGCGCTGCGAGGGTTGCGCATGCGAAGTTTGGCGCTGAGTGGGGCGTGGGAGTTGGGCTCACAGGTCAGTGCTACGCCATCCCGACGATGCAGGGTGGGGTAGAGACCATTAAGCCTTACACCGACCAGTTCTTCACATTTGCCGCTGAGCATCCAGAGCTCACTTTCCTGGTGACTCGCATTGGATGTGGCATAGCAGGTTTTACCGATGCGCAGATAGCTCCGCTATTCGCCGAGGCCGTTGATGCGCTAAATGTGGTGCTTCCGCAGTCGTTTTTTGAGATTCTTAGGAAATAATACCGCAAAATTTCTTATCTTTGCGACTTAAATCCGATTTGGGTTAAGAATATCCTTTAACTAAATAATACAATATGCAAGACGAGAAAGATTTACTACAACCTCAGGACTCAGTTGAACTTCCCGAGAACGTGTTGCAGGAGCCAACAACGCTCCCCGATGGCGTGATTGATGAAAATCAAGTGGAGCTTCCTGAGAACGCCTTCCGACCACTGAAGGAAGGTGAGGAGTATGTCCCCATTCTTCGTCCCGAAAAGAAGTATCCCGAGGTGACGCCTTATTCAGTGTCGCTGGGATTGATTATGGCAGTGATTTTCAGTGCCGCTGCAGCTTATCTGGGACTGAAGGTGGGACAAGTGTTTGAGGCGGCAATCCCAATCGCAATTATTGCTGCAGGTATCGCCAGCGTCACCAAGCGCAAGAACTCGCTTGGAGAGAATGTTATCATTCAGTCGATTGGTGCTGCCAGTGGAATTGTGGTGGCTGGTGCTATCTTTACCTTACCAGCTCTCTACATTCTGCAGGCGAAGTATCCTGAGATGACAGTCAACTTTTTGGAGGTGTTCCTAAGTTCGCTGCTTGGTGGTTTGCTGGGAATATTATTCTTCATCCCCTTCCGCAAGTACTTTGTGAAGGAGAAACATGGTGACTTCCCCTTTCCCGAAGCTACAGCAACCACTCAGGTGCTCGTTCAGGGCCAGAAGGGTGGCGAGCAGGCCAAGCCGTTGCTCATCGCCGGATTAGTTGGTGGTAT
>JAFZUL010000026.1 GCA_017618355.1 Muribaculaceae bacterium | reverse complement strand
CCATACGCATATTTATTTGCGCCAGATTTCGGTAATCATTTGAACCAGCGTTGTCTTCTGCCTGTTTGTACCATTTTATCGCCTCGACAGGGTTATTTCTTTCCTCGTAATAAGCACCTTTATAGATTAATGAGCGAGTAAAACGTTCTTGATTATTGTTGTCACTATAATAATCCAACGCAAAACTAATTAATGAATCGCTAGAGCAGTTGCCATAGCAACGGAATTGTGCCTGTGTAAGTAAGAGTGCATGATAAGCAAGGTTTTCTTCTCCTTGAAGAGAATCACGGTTGATTGCGTTGAGAATGGCAAGCGAGCTGTCGGGATTAACCCACATCAAGGTATCGGCAAGGACAAGACGCTTGTCCACACTGCGACTGCAACTCATAGCAGATGAGAGAGTCAGTATAATAAATGATATGTACAATATCTTTCTCATTTATCGCCTACAAAGATAATATGATTTCTATTTTTCCACAAACTTTTTTTATTAAAAAACATCCAAAAAATACAGCCCCCCCCCATTTAAAATACTAACAATCAGCTTGTTATGTGCAACAATTTTCAATGAAAACCACATTGATAATCATTGCTTGTTAGAATAAAAAGGACGAAATGCTTGATGAGGAGCTTTCCCTATTGGGACCAAGTCACTCTTATAGACAATAGTATTGTCTTGCTCATCAGTTTCATAATCGACACAGCACCATCAGAATTCAGCCAAGTGCCACATCAGAATTCAGCCAAGTGCCACACCAAAATTCAGCCAAGTACCACACCAAAATCCAGCCAAGTGCCACATTTGGTTTTAAAAAGTTTGCTGAAGATAATTATTATTCGTATCTTTGAGCCCCAAATTATGGTTAATAATTAATGATTATGGAATATAAGAAAAGAATAGCAGACCAAATGCTTGCTGACAAGCTAGAATCAGCTGGAGCAGTTCTTATTGAGGGCCCAAAATACTGCGGTAAGACGACTTTGGCTGCGCAACAGGCTGGTAGCATACTGTCGATGGCAGACCCTGACACATTGAGTCAGAACCTTGCTCTTGCACGGACAAATATATCCAAACTTCTTGCAGGTTCCACGCCTAGGCTAATAGACGAATGGCAAATTGCACCTCAATTCTGGGATGCAGTAAGAAATGAAGTAGATAGGCGAGAAGAAGACGGACAATTTATTCTTACTGGCTCCGCTGTACCCCCGAAACCGAAAAAAGATGATAAAGGGAAACTGATTGAGGAAGAACAAATACACCATACGGGTACAGGCCGCATCTCCCGCCTTAAACTTCGCACGATGACATTATGGGAATCTGAAGATTCAACAGGAATGGTCAGTTTGGGGAGATTATTTGAAAATGTGGAAACAATTGATGGAGAAAGCCACATAGATTTAGACAGACTTGCATATCTAACTTGTCGTGGAGGATGGCCAAAGGCGACATTAAAGAAAAGTGTAAAAGCAGCTCTTGCACAAGCATTTGATTATTATGATTCCGTTGTCAGTAACGATATTAAAAGAGTTGATGATGTTGACAGAGATGAGGAACTGACCAAGCGTATTATGCGTTCATATGCACGCAACCAGGCTAGCCAAGCGACTGCTGGAACCATTTTGGCTGACATAAAGAACAACGGTGACAATCAAATGTCGGAAAATACTGTGTATAACTACATTAAGGCTCTTAAGGAAATTTTTGTTATTGAAGACTCTATTGCCTGGAATCCTAATTTGAGGAGCAAAACAGCCATTAGAACTTCTGATACCCGGTATTTTATCGACCCATCTATTGCAACTGCAGCATTAGGCCTTGGTCCTAAAGATCTGATAAACGACATGAACACTTTTGGACTTATCTTTGAAACTCTTGCTGTTAGAGATTTACGCGTCTATGCGGAGTCGCTAGATGGAAAAGTTTACCATTATCGTGACAAAAACAATTTGGAGTGTGATGCCGTTGTTCATCTCAGGAATGGTTCTTACGGACTTGTTGAGATTAAAATTGGCGGTGCCAATCTTATCAATGAAGGCGCAGAAAGTCTGAAGACACTTTCGAACAAAATTGACACTACTAAAATGAAAAAACCTTCTTTCCTTATGGTATTGACAGGAATTGGCGACTACGCATATAAACGCCCTGAGGATGATGTGTTAGTGGTACCTATTGGTTGTCTAAAAAATTAAGCCCCACGCTCCCTTTATTTGCTTTCTAAAAAATAAAGACATGGGACTTATAAATCATCTACAGTACTATTTACTATCATCTTTTGAATCTGAATCCAAAGCCGACATCATTTCCCTCTTCATCTCATCGTCTATCTCGCGGTAGCGAGCGAAGGCGGAGCTATTGGGTGAGTGGCCGGTGATTGCGCTTACTAAAGACTGGTCTTTATATTTCTTATATAGTATATTGGTCAAAGTCCTTCGAGCTAGGTGGCTGCTTGCGATCTCATTTAAAGGACGAACCTCGGGTTCTCCTGTCAGCGAGTTGCGGACAACCACATTTCTTGTCAATTTAGCTAGTTTGAAAATTTCTTTAATTGCTTCATTATAGTTTTGGTCACTAATAAATGGTAGCAATGCCTTACGTTTTGGGTCTTCATAACGGTCAATAATGGCTTGGGCCTTCTTGTTGATAGGCACCTTTATTGTCTTAGGATTGCCATCCTTCGTCTTACGGGCAATGTAATGAACCTCATTGTTTATGACGTTAGCTCCAGTGAGTTCTCTCAAGTCGCTTACCCTGCAGCCAATACAACATTGGAACACGAAAATGTCGCGTTGTACTGCAAGACCTGGGCGACTGCTCAAGTCAGCTTTTTCCAACTGGTTCAAATCATCAAGAGTTAAGGAGTATGGTGTCCCATATATATCTTTAGGTATCTTGAACTTCCTAAATGGGTTATTAGCCGTGAATTCCTTGTCAATTGCCCATCTCACAAAAGCTCTGAGCATTTTGTAATGCGCATTTATTGTGTTTTGGCCACGTTCGCTCGGTTTCCTACTCTCACTAACCGCCTGTATTATACTAGGAAATTTTTCAAGTAGCTTATGCTCTTTCTTAATATAATCTCCTATTTCTTCAATTCCATTTTCATCAAGGGTGTCAAGAGATAGTTTAAACTCAGGATTCAATAACTGTTTGTACATTTCATAACGTTGGACAATTCTTCGAAAAACTTTATACTGATTCCTCTTGCTTTTAGAAATCTCTCGCTTCTCAAGAAAGACATCAAAAAGTTCAAAAAAAGACATCTGTTTAGGTTTATCTTCTTCTTCATTCCCATCAATCTTTGTCGGATTTAGGAATTCTTCTATCTGCTGAGCCAACCAACCTTTTCCGACATCCTTTACATTAATTTGCTGCAAATTATTATCAATAAAAACAAGCATATCATCTAGTTGTTTCTTCACATCCTCTGTATGTTGAACCTCATCAGTCTTGAGACGGGAAACCTTTAAGACTAGGCGCTTACTTTTTCGGCCTTTACTGCTCACATAATTCTCCCAACGCACATGCTGAGGGCAAACAAATAGGTGAGTCGATGCTTGTTGATCAATTTTCCCCAACCTCAAACGCAACGATAATTCAGAGCGACCAGTATTGTCAACTTTCTTTGATATAGAAATTTCGTAAGCCATGACACACAATTTTTATTGATTAATTACGTTTACAAAGATACAAAACCATATGGGAACAACAAAGAATAATCCCCATATAAATCCCCATATCAACTGTTATTTTATGTTTTTTAATAATTCAACTCGTTAACAATATTATCACTACAATTTTATCTATACTACTAATAATAAGCTACTTATGACAAATCAAACACAACGAATAAGAACATTGGGAATCATAAAATATCATAACTTATATTCCCAGTCGGAGTACTAAATGACAAAGAAAGTGCTGCAAGATTTTGCAGCACTTTCTTGTTTTTATCCTTTGTACTTTATAGCTTCTTACTTCTTTGGTGCCACGTAGCTCATGTGAACTCTCTCGATATCGTAGCCACCTTGGTCATGGATCTTGACACGCACGAGATAGTCGCCTGGTTCGGGGCTGTTGCGCTCGCTCATGGAGTCGAGGGTCACGTAATAGACATTGTTGAAGAATCGCTCGTCCCACTTGTGAACATGACCGCAGAAGATTGCACTGACATTCCACTTGTCAAACTGATTGAGCAGGAAATAGGCTTCTTCACGGGGGAAGGTCGAGGCAAACTGCAATTGCGAAGGCAGGAAGATATTGGTATGGCTGAAGACGAATGTGTAACGGTAGTTATCCTCACCGTCGAGCAAGCCTTCTTCTATCAATTCCACCTGATGCTTGCCCAGCGTGCCGCTGGCAGTATCAAGGAAGATAAAGTGGTCGCTAATCTGATTCCCGTTCTCATCATATCCGCAATTGACATCAAACTCATAGAACGACGAGTGGAAAATATTGCTCCACATTGCCCAACCGTTGTGAGTGAGGTCGTGGTTGCCCACTACAGGGAAGAAGGGGAACCTGATTTCATCATAAGCAGAGCCACTGAAGTCGTAAGGATCGTTTTTCTCATGCCATCGGCCATACTCGTCTATCTCGTAGTACTTGACTACATATTTTTCCTTGGCTTTCTGAATAAGAGAGTCGAGAACTATGTAATATTCAGGTTTTGTGTCGGCAATGTCGCCCAGGTGGCAATAGAGCAAGTCATCGTTCTCGAGTCCGATGGCAAACATCTCGTCCATGCGACCTGGATCGGTAGTGACGTGGCTATCACCGCCAATCAAGAATGAATAGTTGTATTCACCATGTTCGTTGGGTTGAACGTATATGTTGTTGGAGGAAGACATAAGATACTCTTTATAATACAATTCGCTCATCTTAACGCGGTCTTCCACTGCTGTGCCAGCCATGAGCACGCCCTGAGGGCTCACTTTCTCGCAAGACGTCTGCGATAGTGCCACAATGGCCATTGCTGCTATTATTATATATTTTGCTTTCATAGTTGAATTTACCATTTATATTTCAAACCTAATTTCACTGAACCTTCATATTTACTGGCCAACTGGCTCATAGAGCCTGCCGGGCGGATGTTGAACTCTCCAAAGAGGTTCCACTGGTCCTTGACCTTGGCGTACCAGCGTATGCCCCAGTTGATGTTCCAATTCTCGTAGTAGAAGTCGTCGTAGTTGCGGAAGAACAGACCAATGTTCCACGGATTGTTGCGATGGCGTATGTTGGCGCCAAAGCCGAAGGTGAGCAGCGGTGGTTCGGTATATCCCCACCCCATAACTACATCTTTCTTATGATAGTGGACGAGCGTCTCGCCAAGACGGAAATCTACATAGGCACTCTCCCATGTTGCCGAGATGTTGTAGGACATCTCATGGAAGCCAAACTTGTGGTAGTAGTTGTACATGATCTTTCCATCAAAGGAGATATTTCCCCATTTAATGGGCAAGCGATATCCTCCTTGCACGTCGATTGAAAAAAGCTGCTTGCCAAACTGCATCTGCGAGTCACCGCCCACATGCCACCGCGGGGTTATGTGACGCATATAGGAAGCCTCAAGACCTCCAAACACATCGGTGACAACGTTTCTGCCGCCCATCACATAACCCGAAATCTCATTTTTGTGCTCGCCGTCATAGGTTTTATATGGAATATAGCTGTTCTGCGCCATTGCCACCGATACGGCCGAAGCAATTAACAATAATGTAATAAACTTTTTCGTCATATTATAACTTGCATCTAATTTACTTAAAACGAAACACATAGCGCGCCACCGAGCACCCATTGGTGCAGCGACTTCTTAGTGCTCGACACTGCTGGCTTACTCATATCCCAACCAAATACATCCATAAATGCCACCAAGTCGGGTGATAGCCCTTCCATCAGACCCAGCGGATGATAGGTTGCGGTGAAGGTCTTGCGCGAATAGTCGTAGTCGCAGAACACACGCCAAGAAAAGTTGTTTTTGTGGGCGTAGGAGAGAGAGACACCAGTACCGAATTTAAACGAGCTGGATGCCGATACATCGATATAGTCCCACTTGTAGTCAACCAATTCTCCAGATGGTTTGAACATCGGGGCATTGTCGTCGGTCATGCAATCCTCATTGAAATCGAGCCGCTCGCCTGAATAGCTACCATTAATGTCGATGTCGTCCATCACGCTGCGGCCAAAGAGCAGCTTCGAGCCTACCGCAAAACGCGACGAGAACGGCAAACTGAAATACACACCTGCGTCGGCGGCAAACTCGGTGATGTGGTCGCTCTCGATAGTCAGATTTATGTTCTGAAATGAATTCTCAAACAACGGGTCTTTGAAAAAGTCCTTCCTCTCTTCTTCTTCGCTAAGGGCAAACTTGCTCCAACCGTTGATGGGAGTGGCTTTTACTCTCAATCGTCCACCCACTCCAATGTAGGGGTTGAAGAAATATGCTCCCTCAACACCAACTGCCGTTGCCGAGCGGAATTTGAGCTCCAATGGTGCATCAGAATCGGAACTTTCACCATCCATAATCTCGCTGGGAATGTCGAAGTTAAAGGCTGGCAGAGTCAGGTTCTTGTTGCCCAACCCTATTCCCATTGAGATGGCGAAGAACGATGGATTGGCGCGCAGGTCGGGATAGACGTTTAGGTCACCTCGCTGCAGCCCTCGTTGCTTGAACAGCAGGTCCATCAAGCCGTAACCCAGCTCCACCGAGAGGATACCTATGCCTGCCCCCGAGAGCACATCGCTAATCCAGTGGCGGTTGTTGAGCACTCGCATCACACCGGTGGCAGTGGCAACGGTGTAAGCTCCCACTGAGTACCAAGGCGAACGTGTGAGGCCATATTCCTTGTGAAGAATGGTGGCAGCGAGAAACGCGGTGGCGGTGTGTCCGCTAGGCCATGAGTTGCGAGTGGAACCATCGGGACGCATCTCGCTGGCGGTGTATTTGATGCCGTTAACAAGACCTGCCATGATAGCCGAGGAAGCCGCTGCCGATGCCCAAAACCGGGGCCAGTCGCTACGGCTCTCCACGCCGCCGATTTTCATCCCTATGGTCAGTGCCAATGGCAGATATTGCGTGTAGTTGTCAATCTCGTTGTGGAAATTGTACTTAATGAGACGTATTTTAGTGTTGGGGTTGTTGTAGTCCTGCCTGAATGCCGTTTTCTCGGCCTTAGCGATAAGGCCTGTGGCAAAAACAGGGATTCCCACCCATGTCTGGTCGTCAAGAAACTTGTAGGGCTTGATGACAGGGTTAGTCCGGCTCTTGATGAAGTTGAAGTCAAGAGCCTTGGGAGGCTCGTAAGGCTTAAACTCGGGAACAGAAATCGGAGCGACACTTGGCACGACTGATGGTGCGGCCTCATCGGCGCTACTATCAACAGCCATATCGCGTTCCATCACGAAGGATGCTGTGTCGGCAACGAAAGTCTCCACTTCTTGCGCCTGTGTACCTGATGCCCAAGCAAGTAAGAATGCTATCAGCAGGAATCGTCTCATTTATTCTATTACTGTGAGTTTATTCTGAAGTAGCCTCTTTCTGGGCATTATCATCGGCAGGCTGCTGACCCTCAACAATAGGCTCGCCTTTGGCTTCGGGAGCATTTGCAGCGTTATAACGGGCATTGAGTCCTTCGGCCACCTCGTCGGTGACATCCCACTTGGGGTTGATAAACATTGAAGCCTCCTTGCGCAGGATAGCGTCATAGTCGTTGCGCACAGCATAATCAGTGAGGAACACGTCAATCTCATTGGCAAGCTTCATCTGCTCGGTGTTGAGTTGCGACTCCATGCTCTTTTGCATTGCCTCCATGTCCTTTTGGGCCTTGTCTTGCATCTGCTCGAGCTTCTTCTGGTCGGCCTCAAATGCTTTCTGAGTCTTATACAGGTTCTTCTGATACTTGTTCTGCACTTGGTTGTAGAATGTCTCTATCTCCTTGCGCTTCTTTTGCTCGGCTTGTTGAAACTCGGTTTTGAGTTTATTCTGAAGCTCCAGATACTGCTGAGCCACAATATATTGCTCATACAATCTGTTCTCGTCTATATACCTTACAGTAAAAGGCTTAGTGGCAACATCCTGTGCTGCCAGGCTCATTGCCACCATCGCAAAGGCCATCAAAAAGAATTTTTTCATTTCAAATTATATTAAAATTTTAGTCGATTACTCACGTGAAGAAACGTGCAAATTTCCATAAAAAAAATGAGATTTGCAAGATTTCATGGCGTTATCATACTGGTTTCCATAGGAAGAGTTTGTCGCTGGGGCGGATTTTGGTGTCGGTCTTGATAGAGAATCGCTCGCCTTTCACGGTCTTCTCCACTGGCTCGAGGTCAACGCGTATCTCCTCTATAGTCATGGGCAAAGCGCCCGTGGTTGGGCCAGTAATAAGTATCTCGTCACCCACATGCAGCTCGCCAGCCTCCATCAGGAACTCGGCTACGCCAATCTTGGAGAAATAGCGTATGCCCTTGGCGGCATAGACCTTGACGTGGGTAGCGCTGGAACCGTACTTCGAGGTCCACTCCCCTAACCTCTGACCCAAGTAATATCCATCCCAGAAGCCTCGGTTGAAGACTCGTGCCAGCCGCTCGTTCCACTGCTCAATGCGCTCTTCGCAGTAGGTGCCGTCAACGATGGCGTTTAGTGCCTCGTTATAGCAACTCGCTACAGTGCGCACATATTCTGGTCCGCGCGCTCTGCCCTCAATCTTGAAGACACGCACTCCCGCATCCACCATCTTGTTGAGGAAGTGGATGGTTTTGAGGTCTTTGGGCGACATGATATATTTGTTGTCAATAGTGAGTTCGTCACCAGTGTCGCGATCGGTAACGACATAGCTGCGGCGGCAAATCTGGCGACAGGCACCGCGGTTGGCGCTGGAATTCGCCTCATGCAGACTCATATAGCACTTGCCGCTCACCGCCATGCACAGAGCACCGTGACAGAACATCTCGAGGCGCACAGGCTCACCATGCGGTCCGCGCACGTCGCTGGCGGTGATGGTCTCGTGGATTTTAGCAACCTGGTCGAGGTTTAGTTCGCGGGCGAGCACCATCACGTCGGCATACTGCGCATAATAGCGCACCGCCTCACTGTTGCTCACATTCACCTGAGTGGAGATGTGCACCTCTACCCCTATGCTGCGCGCATAGAGGATGGTGGCCATGTCGCTGGCGATGATAGCGCTGATGCGCGCCTCGCGGGCGGCATCGACGATGCGGTGCATATAGTCAATGTCCTCGTCATAGATGATAGTGTTGACAGTAAGGTAAGTCTTGATGCCGCGCTCCTCGCACCACTGCGCGATAGTGTGCAGGTCGTCAATAGAGAAGTTCACGCTCGACTTAGAGCGCATATTCAGGTTCTCGATGCCAAAATAAATAGCATCGGCCCCAGCCTGCTGCGCAGCCACCAGCGACTCCCACGACCCCACAGGAGCCATTAGTTCAAAATCCTTTCTTTCGTTTATCGTTTTTCGTTTATCGTTTATCGAAGTATGTGGTGAGATTTTAGCAGTTCCAATCTCCATATTTTTATCCATTATTTCGTTTTTTGTTTAATTAAATTTAGTTCCTATGTTGTTTTGTTTACCATCGAACGACGATATCCGCTCAACATCATACCAATACGTGTGGCCATTGATTTAAAATGAGAATAATCTTCTTCATTGATATATTCAACTCTTTTTGCTATATTTAGCTGACAAATAACTTCAAACAACGATCCCATTGCTATTTCATTGAAATGCAGTTTCTCTCTTATTGAAGTTCTTCCTGTTCCTTCAGCAATATTTGATGGAACAGATATTGCAGCTCTTCTGATTTGAGAAGTCAATGCATATTTCTCATTCTCTGGAAATTGTTTAAGTAATTTATATAATTCAGTCACAAAATCCATTGACAAGTTCCACATTTCAAGCTGCTCAAAGGAAAATAGAGCTAAATCCATGTCATTTTTTATAAATATATATAAATATGCGAAAGCATCCATTGAAGAATGCTCTCGCATTAGAATAAAATCACAGACTTTCTAACATAAAAGAATTCCCAATGACGAATCAATGTATAATTGATTGTAATGCGTCTGTTCAATCACTGTCTTCGATAAACGAACAACGATAAACGACTAACGAAAAACTACGTTTTTTACTCTGCTTCTTTTACTAAGAATATCTCCGTTGGGAAGTGGTCGCTGTAGCCGTTGAGGAACACACCACTGCTGTAAGTGCGGAGGGGATATCCCTTGCGATCGCCTTCTTGAGTCTTCAGGAAGTCACGGTTTAGCGCTTCACAGCGTAAAAAAGTGAGTTGTGGCTTATCTTTACCTTCGCGATACTTGGTGAAGAAGCCGTTGCACATGATTTGGTCGAATAGGTTCCACTGTCCCTTGTAGGCCAGTGTTCCCACGCCCCTAGCAAGCACATTCCAGAAGGGGTTGAACATCTCACCAGGTCCATTCACGTCCTCGATGTTACGCTTTCCGCCCACCGACTCGGCACATGCCTTGTCCATGGGGTCGTCGTTAAGGTCACCCATGAAGATGATGCCGATGTTGTTGCCGTGCACATTCACTAGCGAGTCAATGGTGCGACGGCACATGTAGCCTGTCGCTTCACGCTTGGGACTCGATGCTTCCTGTCCTCCCAGTCGCGAGGGCCAGTGGTTTACCATCACAGCCACTGTGTCGCCAGCAAGAATACCCACTACACACATCTGGTCACGAGTGCGGAAATTATCATTCCAATCATACTGCGGGTCATTACGACGCTCGGGAACAGCCGCTGCCCTCGCACGGTCGAAGTCCTCTTCGCTCAGGCGCTGATTGGTAACGTTGAGCACACGGAAGAAGCGTGGGTTATACAACACTCCCACATCCACACCACGGCGGTCGGGGCTATCGTGGTAAGGTGCCACTTGCAGGTGCCAGTCGCGCACTTGCGGGTCGCGGCAGATGTCCTTGAGCACAGTCTCATTCTCAATCTCACTCACGCCTATGATAGCTGGTCCAAAGGGTGTGGCGTCGGTCTTCATCTGCGAGATAGCATAAGCCATGTTATGAATCTTCATCCAGTATTTGCGACCGTCCCATTGGCGTGCGCCATTAGGCGAGAACTCCAAGTCGTATGTGCCATTGGAGTTGATGGTGTCAAAGAGGTTCTCAAGGTTGTAGAACATCACACCATACACCTTATAACGCTTCTCTTGCTGCACATTGTTTTGTGCGTTTATCGCTGGTAATAAAAACATTGCCACCAACGCGGCGAATAATAACTTCTTCATAGATCTATGTGTTTTATGTTTATATTTCGGCAGATTATTAATTATTCTCCAAAAATACTACTTTTTCTTGAATTTGAAGACTTTTTAGAAGAAAAAAGTGAAAAAAAGAGAAAAGAGCGGTTTTGAACAAAATCCAAAACTGCTCTTTTGCACCTTTTATTGCAAACGCAACTAATTAGAACTGAAGTCCCAATAGGTCGCTGTGGCTTCGACTATGGCTTCTATATCATCGGGCAGGTTGCAGAAGAAATCTATGCCCGTTCGCCGTTCAAGTTCATCTATAGAGATGCGGTTAGTGATTACCGTAGCGGCTTTAGGGTTTTTATTCTCCAGATGCTCGGTCCACAGGGCAAAGGCCTTGTAGTCGCCAGTCGATTTCTCATAATACAAGAACGCCATATAGAAGTACTTGGGCACCACCAGTGTGTGTCCGGCTCCATCAGTTGTTGTAGTTATGATTCCAGAGCTTGAGGTGTTGTTGAGTGTTACGTTCTCAATTGTCGCGGCTTTCACCACATAGAGAGTATCGGTATTGTTGGTAGGCTGCCATTTGGTCCTCACGTAACCCTCAAGCGTACTCCACAGACCACTATTATGATTAGAATACTGCGGCTGCATATTGGTCATAAAGAACGTCTGCTTGTTCTGCTCTATTGAAGCAAGACGATCGGCACTTGGGCACAGGTGACCACGAGAATACGTGCTGCTTTCAGTATAAGAGCTGGAAGCAGAGACTGTCACAGCAGGGTCGGACTTGAAGTCATCGTGTCGGGTTGTATTCGTTGCATTATTCTTCGAGCACATGGTGTAGCAGGTCCATCGGTTGGCAATCTTGTCGTTATCCCATTCAACGGAGTAGTTTATGCCGTAGGTGCTTACAGACTTCACCACACGCTGGTTACTGCTTGCGGTGTTAATGTGAGGATACTCAAGTCGCCAAGCATAGTCATCAGTACTCTGGTTAGTGAATGTCGGGTCACCCTTCGACAATGGAATGCCAGAACCCTCAATATTCCAGTTGGCATTTACATTGTTGCTTGGGTCAACTAAGGTGAATGACACTGTAGTTACATCACTAATAATACCATCCTTGACAGCTAAAGCCTTGAATGTGGTAGTAGCACTAATCGTGATTGCTTCAGAATAAAGAGTGCTGCTCGATGTTGGAATGGAGCCATCGATTGTATAATAGATTGAAGCATTTTCAGTAGCACAATTGATAATCACTTGAGTTGGACCAGTAATCACTCCACCATTTGGAAAGAATGTGGGAGCACTGACACTCGCCATTGAACTACCATCATCTTCTTTGTAGAGTTGGATTGGATTTCCATTTGTGGTTGACGTCTTATATGTGCGAAAATCAGCACCATCTGTCGCATCGTATTCTCTAATCCAACGATTATCTGTCCCATCATTAGCAATAATCTGAGCATTATCACCACTGAATGATATTGTCCAATTTTGAGAAGTATTTGTTGCTCTCAAGCCAGAATTATCATTAGTTAAAGTTAAATAATAAGTCCCATTAGATGAGGGATTAGAATACATTAAAGTATATCCTTCACCCATAATAAAAATACCAACACCATGATCATCACCTTCAAGAACTACTGTATTATTTTTGATCTGTATAGTTTGTCCCAATTTAACTGCAGAATTAGAATTTACATTGTTTGGCAAAGCTATTAATCCATTTTCATATACAATAATATATCTCTTCCCTACCTCGAGTTGTCCTGGGTCGGTGATACGTTTGAAGGTAATGGCGTTAGAAGGCTCAATATATGTCACATTTGTTATTTGTGAATACAAATAGTCAATGCTCGTGTTAATACCCTTAAGGTAAATTTTCATACCTATGGCGCCCGATTCACCGAACTGTCCGCCCACGAAGCGCACGCTGTCCATATTGGAAGCGTTATAAGTAACGATGTTTCCGTTCTTTAAAGTGATTGTCATTGACACTGGTTCTGTCGAGGCGGCCAGTGCAGTTATTGCTGTCATCAAGCCCAGGAGGGCAACAAGTAAAGTCTTCTTCATTGTCGTATCCTCCTTTGCTTAACGTTTAACAATCTTTTTGCCATTCACAATATACACACCTGGCGGCAGTTCACTAAGCGGTCGCGTGAGCCTCTGTCCCAGAATGTTGTAGATAATAGTCTCCTGCGGAATACTATTGTCGAGACGGATGTCGGCAACAGCGGTAACCACTCCCGAGCCGGCGAGGTCGAGTTTCACACCTGCGCCATCAGGAACGGTGATATAAGCATCGGTACCTGCTATTTCGGTATTATTGACAAGTGAGGTCCAACTCAGATTATTGCTGTCAATCATTATTACCGTTGACTCATTCTTGGGCAACGTTGTTGGCGAGTAGGTGCCAACCAGCGAGTAGTCGCCAACATAGGCAGGAGTCTCATTAGCCATAAGATTGATGCCTGGCGCATTTCGCTGCTCTGCCAGCGAGAAAGTCACAGAACTTGCAGGAGCCTTACTTATTGTTACACCGCTCAATGTCATTTCCTGTTGAGAAATTGAGGGTCTCACAAGATAGGGAGTACCAGGCTGCAAATTGCCATAATAGTCCTCAAAATGCATCACACCGCTATAGATGGGATAGGTGCGTCCGTTCATCTCATAGGCTCCCACCTCTCCGAGTGTGACACCAGTATATTCAAGCACTTCGCCCTCAAAGCCTTCCACCTCAAAAGGCAACGTCAGCAAGTTCCAATCCTGCGAAGATAGATAGCGTTTAAACCTTACCTGAGCATCGGCGATAGACACTGAAGGACTCGTAAAATCTTCTTGGGAGTCAATTACATAGGTAACTGGACGGTTATCATTCTGATTGATAGGTCGCAGTTCCTGTTTATCATTATAAAGTGTTGCGATGCCAGTGATATCAACTATTGCGCCTTCGTAAGGCAACTGATAACCTTCAGGATTGTATTTATTATAAATAGAGAATGTGCTGCCATCAGCGTTTGCTGTGGCAGTGTTGCCACTTGCCTGAGTCACCTTCAAGTCACAGATTGTCACCCAATCGGCATAGTGGTCAGCAAAATCGTCAGCTTCTATCTCCACAGGTTCGACATCTGCCTCGGTAACTGGGTCAGCAACGACAAGATAGCAGCTGTTAGTAACTGATGAAGCGGTGAACTCAGGTAAACCGTTATAATTAGTGTAAGTACCAATAATCCAGCCAGCAATGTGCTGGTTGTATTCCAACGGCGGGTTGGTGGTCACATTATATATACATATCGAGCCTGTTTTGTCACGGACAAATGCATCATTGCCTTTAACAAACAAAGTTCGAGCGCTGTAGTTGTCGGGCAAATACAGCCGAGCTGTTGTACCGTCAGCCAAATTCTTGAAGCCGTCAATGCCGGTCACCGTCTGACCAAGAGTATAGGTCTTGCTCACAACCGAACTCGTCTGGTTTTCCACGTAAGAGATAGCATTAACTGTAGTGGTGCCGCTGATATTGATGGTAGTGGCAGCGGCAATCTCAGTACCATTGGTGAAGCTAGGATTACTACCATTGGTGGTGTAGCGCACCTTGTTGCCGCTGGCAGGAATAATTGTTATCTCAGCACTCGCCTCGTCATTCATAACTGGCCAAAAAGTGAACTCATCAGTAATAGTTGGCTCTTGGACAGTGATGGAAGAAGTTAATGAGTAAGTGACAGAAATCGCTGTAACTCTTACCTGTCCATTGGTAGCCGACGCTGAATTTCCTACAGAAAACTCAGCGCGAGATCCACTTACCGTCACAGTAGCAGGTGAACTAATATTGGTACTATTATAAACTAATATACCTGTATTTTCAACATTGTAAGTTACAGTGATTGTATTAAGTATATAACCACTGGCAGCAGTTACAATTAATTTTGGATTCTCATTTTGATATAATCGCCATTCCTCACCATTAGTATAATACTTTCCAGTATTGCCTCCACCAGTACAGCTAACAGTGATATTGTCATCTAATTTAAACGAAGTGTACTTTATAGAATTTTCCCAATTATTGGCATCAGCAATATTAGCGATGCTGTTTGAAACTGTAATACTTGCCCTCCCGACGCTTGCTGCGAAGGTGGCAATTAAAAATAGAGTGATCAGTTTTTTCATAAAATTTATTTGTCTTTATTTTCCAAAAAATCATGCAAAGTTAATGAAAAGCATTTAAACATCGCTCATATTAAAGTTTTTTTCAACAAAAAGGCAATAATCATAATGTGAAAAATGCTATTAATTGAAGTTTGTAATGCCAAATTTGGTCGTTTTCGGAAAAATGCGTAACTTGCACAACTTTTCTCAATGGCTGCTGATAGCGGCTTATCATCCTTCGAAACAAAAAATACTAACAATAAACTTAAAAGACTATGCTTAAACGTATTTATCTTTTCTCGCTTCTCTCGAGTCTTGCTTTTGTCGCCATGGCAGCGACCGAGACAAAGAGCGTAACCTTTGAATTTAATTCGGCAGAGGCTATCGAGGCATGGGGGCTCCCAGTGCCCACCACCGGCAACCCCACTGCCCTAACGACCTTGACAAAAGACGACATTCGTCTTGTGCCAGGCAACAGTGCTCCAACTTTGACCTACTACCA
Organism: Muribaculaceae bacterium; assembly: GCA_017618355.1. Lineage (GTDB taxonomy): Bacteria > Bacteroidota > Bacteroidia > Bacteroidales > Muribaculaceae > Sodaliphilus. The sequence continues at coordinate 11,042 of JAFZUL010000026.1, read as the reverse complement.
AGGCGGTTACACTTTTTACTCCAAAAATGGACAATCATTCAAGTTTGCCGCCGACAATGGCGCCATTATCACCCGCATTGATTTCAATGGCATGTATGAGTCGCAGCGGTTTACAGCAAATCCCGCAGGTTTTGATGACAATAACTCCTACTGGAGCGGCTCGGCAAGCGAGGTGACCTTCACAGGCACCGCCGGCAACACCCTCTACTCTATGACTGTGACCTACGAGGTGGAAGAGCAAGACTACAACCCGTGTGACGTGAACCGCGACGGTTCGGTGACCAGCGCCGATGTAACAGCATTGTATAACTACCTGCTCAATGGCGACGAGACCTATTTCAACACCAGCGATGTGGATGGTGACGGATATATCACTAGTGCCGACATCACAGCAATATACAACTTCATGCTTAACGGCGGGGAGCCACCCACACCCACAGTTCCTGCGCCCACATTCAGCCATCCATCGGGCACTGTTTTCCAAGGTGACCATGACATCATCATCACTGGTCCACAAGGCAGCAAAATCTACTTCACAATAGACGGCACCGACCCGTCAACCACCAACTACTGGGACAACGGCCTCTCGCCATTCACCCTCTCGTTAGGACTAGGGACCATCACCATCAAGGCAATAGCAGTGCTTGATGGCAACAGCAGTGCTGTGGCTACCGCCACCTACACAGTCGAACAGATTGTGGACAATAACGCCAACGCCAACTGGAAAGAGACCTCCTACAACATTCCCGAATCGGGCCCAACGCCCACTAGTTCTAGTGCCACCTACAGTCAGGCCTGGCGCATTGAATACCCCCACATCACACCCAGCTCTAACTACATGGTGGTGGTGAAGGCAACTTCTGAATACGGCGTCTCGCTCTCGCTTGAGCTCGATAAGAGTCAGCGCGCCAACCACTGGACATGCTTCACCATGCACGCAGGCACGCCCAACAACAATGTGGGACGAACTCCCTCATTCTCGGTTGACGATGATGTGCCAGCCGCTTATCAGGTTAATACGAACGAATACACCCGCGGAAACTACACCACCTCGGTTGTCAATCTTGACGGCAACAACATGACGATGTTTGCCCGCGGTCACATCTGTGCCAGCGAGGACCGTCAGTCGAGCAGTGAACAGAACAGTCACACTTTTGTAACCAGCAACATCCACCCACAATATCAGGCGCACAATGCCGGCCTGTGGCAGCGCATGGAGGGAAAGGTGCAGAACTGGGGCTACAGCAACACCTTCCGCGACACGCTTTATGTGTGCAAGGGTGCCACCATCGGCAACGTTACGCTCAATGGCTCCACAACATCGGGTCTCATTCCCAAGAGTGAGGTACAGAGCCTGTATGGCGTGAACATCACTGGAACTCTCCCGATTCCACGCTACTGGTACATGGCAGTTTTGCGTCTGAAAGATGGGCAGTATCAGGCAATGGCCTATTGGACCGAACAGATTAACAGTAATTGCAACTCAATTACACTTCAAAGCTGCATGATAACCATCGACGAACTGGAGCAAAGGACAGGCATAGATTTCTTCTGTAACCTTCCCGATGACATAGAAGAAGAGGTGGAGGCAACAATCAACACCAGCATTTGGCAATAGCCGTAAAAAGCCAAAAATATCATAAAGAGCGAAATGCCTGGGCACTTCGCTCTTTTTATTGCACACAAAGTAGTAAGTTTCACAAAAATGGAAATTTAGCGCATTGCAATCTTTATATAAAGTTTTCCAAAAAAATTTTTATTGTCCTAATTATCAATATTTTATTTTTTCAACTCATGCAAAAAGTTTTCCAAAATAAAAATTTGTTGATAATTTTTTGAAAAAAAATTTTGCTGTTTCTATAACCTTTTGTAGCTTTGCAACGCAAATAAAAGGAGAATCTTTTGAGCCCGAGAAATTGGGCTTTTTATGCGCCATTCTATTGCAATTATTATACACCTTATTATTATATATATAGCATTACTTATAAACAATGATACAAACAGTAGTAAAACGTGACGGGAGAGTTGTTGGATACAACGAAGAGAAAATCAAAGCGGCAATCCGCAAGGCAATGTTAGCTACCGAGGCTGGAGACGACGAGGCGTTAATTCAACGCATCGCCGACCACATTGGCGCTCGTGGCAAGAGCCAGATGAGCGTGGAGGGCATCCAGGACATGGTGGAGCTGGAGCTGATGAAGAGCCCCCGCAAGGAGGTGGCAAAGTGCTACATCAACTATCGCCACAAACGCAGCGTGGCCCGCAAAGCCAAGACCCGCGACATGTTCCTCGAGATTATCAATGCCAAGCATAACGACATTACCCGCGAGAACGCCAACATGAACGCCGAGTCTCCTGCCGGCATGATGATGAAGTTTGCCAGCGAGACCACCAAGCCTTTCGTTGATGACTATCTGCTCAGCGACGAGGCCCGCGAGGCTGTGCGCAACAACTATCTCCACATTCACGACAAAGACTACTACCCCACCAAGAGTTTGACCTGTGTTCAACATCCATTGGACAAAATCTTGAACAACGGCTTCTGGGCAGGACATGGCGAGTCACGTCCTGCTAAGCGCATCGAGACTGCCAGCGTTATTGCATGTATCTCAATGGAGACCGCCCAAAACGAGATGCATGGCGGTCAGGCGATCCCAGCCTTCGACTTCTATCTGGCGCCTTTCGTCCGCCGCTCATTCATCGAGGAGATTAAGATTCTCGAGGACATCAACGGCGAGGACTATAGCGACATGTATGAGCAAAAGTTTGACGATTACATCATCCGTCCTCTCGACGGGCTCAAGGGGCGCGAACGAGTACTTCAGCACGCCATCAACCGCACCGCCAACCGCGTGCACCAGTCGATGGAAGCGTTCATACACAACATGAACACCATCCACAGCCGTGGCGGCAATCAGGTGGTTTTCAGCTCCATCAACTACGGCACCGACACAAGCGCTGAGGGTCGCTGCATCATCCGCGAGCTGCTGCACTCCACTTGGGAGGGCGTGGGCAATGGTTCGACAGCCATCTTCCCTATCCAAATTTGGAAGAAGAAAAAAGGCGTGAGCTACCTGCCCGAGGATCCCAACTACGACCTCTACAAGCTCGCTTGCAAGGTGACCGCGCGCCGCTTCTTCCCCAACTTCGTGAACCTCGACGCCACCTACAACTTCCATGAGCAGTGGGACATCAACGACCCCGAGCGCTACAAATATGAGGTGGCTACGATGGGTTGCCGCACACGCGTGTTTGAGAACCGCTTTGGCCCTAAAACGAGTATTGGCCGCGGTAACATCTCATTCTCGACTATCAACATTGTGCGCCTCGCCATCGAGTGCATGAAGATTGAAAACCAGCAAGAGCGCATCAAGGAGTTCTTCCGCAAGCTCGACAACGTGCTTGACGTCACCGCACGCCAGCTCGATGACCGCTTCAACTTCCAGAAGACGGCTATGGCTAAACAGTTCCCGCTGCTGATGACACAATTGTGGAACGGCAGCGAGAACCTTAAGCCTAACGAGACCATCGAGAGCGTAATCAATCAGGGCACATTAGGCATTGGCTTCATTGGCCTTGCCGAGTGCTTAATCGCTCTCACCGGCAAGCATCATGGCGAGTGCAAGGAGAGTCAGGAGCTTGGATTGAAGATTATTGGTCACATGCGTGAGCGCATCAACGAGTTCTGCGAGCAGTACAAGCACAATTACAGCGTGCTGGCTACTCCTGCCGAGGGATTGAGCGGTAAGTTCACCCGCCGCGACCGCAAGGACTTTGGCGAGATTCCTGGAATCACCGACAAAATCTACTACACCAACAGTAACCATGTGCCTGTATATTACAAGTGTAGCCCTAAGCACAAGGCTGAGGTGGAAGCTCCTTACCACGTGCTGACCGGTGGCGGTCACATCTTCTATGTGGAGATTGACGGCGATGCTACTCACAACCCACAGGCAATCATGGACATCGTAGATTTGATGGACAAGTACAACATTGGTTACGGATCGGTAAACCACAACCGCAACCGCTGCATGGACTGCGGATATGAGGACGCTACCGAAGACCTGCACGAATGCCCTGAGTGCCATGGCACCAACATCGACAAACTGCAACGCATCACAGGCTACCTCGTGGGAACTACCGACCGCTGGAACAGCGGCAAGCTCGCCGAGCTCCGCGACCGCGTAGTGCATAAATAGAGAATCGAGGATCGGGGATTGAGTATCGGAGATTATCCTAGAGGTCCACCTTGCTGCGACTATGTCGCAGCCCACTTAACACTTAACACTTATGGAAGATAAATTGCGTGTGCTTCATGTCGTAGAAGGGACCAGCGTTGATGGCCCCGGGTTGCGCACGTCAATTTACTTGGCAGGATGTAACCACCACTGCCCCGGATGCCATAACCCGGAGTCGTGGCGCATGAGCGGTGGTGAGGAGCGTTCGCTCGACGAACTGATGGAGGTCATCGCCTATAACGAAGCCCCCGTCACCTTTTCGGGGGGCGACCCATTGGCACAGCCCGAACCGCTAGCGCATCTCATCAGCCGTATCAAGAAGGAAACTGGTCAAAACGTATGGTGCTACACTGGCTACACCTGGGAACAAGTGAAACAACAGCCAAGACTCATGGAAGCAGTAAAGCAGCTCGACGTGCTTGTTGACAGCCCCTTCCTCTTAGAGCAGAGGAACACCAAGCTCCGCTTCCGCGGAAGCAACAACCAGCGCCTCATCGACGTGCAAGCGTCCCTAAAGAGTGACAAGCTCACTCTTTGGCATGACGATTAACCATTTTCCTGTGTTGCGACTTCGTCGCAACTAATAAACAACAAAAGAGAGTACCACAATGGCACTCTCTTTTGTGTTATGGAGCAAATGCTTGTTACATCTTCTCCCAAACGATGTTCCAGACTGCGAAGCGGTCTTTGTTGCTTGCTACGTTAGATGGACTTGATGGAATGATTTGCATGTAGCAATCGTTTGGAATGTCAACATCAAATGTCGCAGTGTAAGCCGTCTTCTGTGCTGCTTCTTTATTGTTAACCGTAAATGTTTTTATTGGGGTCTCGTTAGGATTATTTCTTGGGTCTTGCCCATAGAAATAAACCTTAAATTGCACGCCGTTATTCTCGCTAAGAGTATATCCATAGTTCAAGCTCAGAGATTTAATTCCACCCTTGAACACTGGCGAGGTGAGAAGACCCCTACTGTTGATGTTACCATTGAGATAAGCTGCATAAGCCCAGTTGTCGCTGCCGTCGGCCTTCTTTCCAATCATTGAGAAAATGGGAGGAGCATCGGTGGCGCCACCTTTGAGCAAGGCAGTATTGACTGCTGTCCAGCCCTTAGTTGAGGTAAGGGTGGTCCAGCCCTGTTGTGCTGTGGGCTCTCCGCCATTCATAGTCTCAAAGTCGTCGATGGTCTGCAACAGAGCCTTACCACCAAACTTGAAGTTGTCAAGTTGCCATGTAGTATAGTTTGCCTGCTGTTCCGAAACATAACGGAAACCAATGCAGTAAGTACCATCGGCAAACTCACTCAAGTCGATAGTTCCAGTGTTGATGAAATCAGACTGTCCACCAATCTCTGCTGTAGCAAGTGTTGGATTAAGCTTGACAAGCTCGGCAGTTGATGGGTCGTTAGTTGACATCACGTAAACCTCAAGCACGTCGGTAGCACGATAATAACGCACCTCGGTCTGGAAGCTCATTTCCTTTCTGCCGGCATTCTTGATGTCAAGAGGTGGCGAGATGAGCCATGAATCAAATGGTGGCTGCTTGCCATTATAACCAGTGACAGCGATATAGCCATTATCCTGGAATGAAGCCATATACCAACTCTTGTCGCCCTTGACATTTACGGTGCGCCATCCTTCGGGAATAGAAGAACCTTCAAATGGCTCAATAAGCTCAGTTACGCCACCTGTCATGATCGACAGCTTGTACTCATCAACAGAGCCACTGTTATCGATGATACCTGCCATGCCCATGAAGGAAGCCAGTGTTCCCTTAACCCAGATTTGAGTTCCATGGAGCTCGGGGAAGTCTCTCAGATTAGCGTCACGACGGAAGCTCGAGCCTTGTGGCAGAGAAATTGCGATACACTGCTTGTAATCACGAGTGCTTGGACTTGGTGCAATCACGAGAGTATTGTCGAGGGTGAACATAGAATCGGGAGTCCACTCAATGTCTTGATATTTTGTCACCTCGTTTACACCTGGAGCAATAACACCCACGATATAGCCAGTTACCCAGCCCTTCTTGCCTTGATTCTGGAGTTCTATAGCCTCGGGTACGGTCCATGGATCGCTAGGATAGCCCTTGGTGTTATTGTCGAAGCCGATGCAGTCGTTGGCGTCACGCAGATAGAGACCCCATTTGTCGCTACCGGTCATGTAAAGGATACCTTGCACATCGCCCTTGCCCACTGGCAACGGGTCGCCACGGAAGTTGGCATAGTTACTGTTGTTCACGCCCAGCACGTTGCCATCCTCGTCCTTGATGTTACGGGTTGTTGAAGACGCGCTCTCGCTGAAGGTTAGAGAACCGTCGGCGCCTTCCCATTCCACATTGCGGATAATTACGAATTGTCCCTGATACATGAGCTGTGTCTCAGCGTCGCTGTGTCCCACAACATCAGAGATTTCAATCTCTACCGGAGCAATCTTATCAAGATTAGGCAGACCGTTAATTTCGACATGCTCTTTGAACAGGTCGAGCGACATACGTCCAGCCTCCCACACGCTCTGAGCGGCATACCACTCGGGCTTGCCAATGAGGTACTCGCCGTTGTACTTGCCAATCCAGAAGTCCTTCATGTCGATAACGATTTCTTGACCCACACGGTAAGTGTTGCAGATGCTGTTAGCATCGATAGAGATACCCAGACCTCCGGTCTCGTCTTGGATGTAGAGGTGCTTGTAGATGTTGCCCTCCTCATCGCTACTGGTCACCCATCCGTGGATGTAGGTGTCTTCCTTGCAGGTGTCGATGAAGTTGCGACCGTCCTGCCAGTATTTAGCCTTGAAGTCGGCTATAGTCATGTTAGCCTGATGCTCGGCGTGAGGCACCACCATAGGTGGTGTGTCGAAGTCTTCGTTACATCCCACAGCCACGAGCAACAGCAACATTGCATTAAGGAATAAATTAAAACGTTTCATAGTGTATATCTTGTTTTTGATTATTTCAATATATTATAAATGTGTGTCATTAGAATCTCACTCCCACATTCAAGTACATGCGGAAACCTTGTGCATAGTAGTACTTGTTGGGGAATTTGGCTGTGGTGTAATTCTTGTAGTCGAAACGACCCTGCTGATAACCACCAGTCTGGATGTTAGTGTTGTTGAGCAGGTTGTTGAGACTCAAGTTCAAGTTGAGCGACGACGAGCGGGTGAGGTAAATCACCTTGCCGATGCTCATGTTGATGATTAGCGCCTCATTGAGTTTCTCCTGCTTGCCAATGTCCTGCATCATCTGGATGAGCTCCTGCTCGCTGCTTGCCATGGTGTAAAGCTCAGGCAGAACTTCGTGGCGAATTGGCGAGAGATCAACATAAGAGCGATTCATCCACACACCATTAACTTCGAAGAACCACATATTTGGAGCGCTCCAGTTGATGCCAAGGCTGTAGGCCTCCTGTGGAGTGCCACTCACGTAGAAGTTTTTGAGGTAAACAGTCTGTGTAACATCGGCTACCGAACCGTTCTCAAAGCTACGTGTGCCTAATGGGCGGTTCTTGTACTGATAACGTGCGAATGTTGCTGCAGCGTTAAGAGTGAGCGATGGAGTGATTTTGTAGGCAGCGCCAATTTCCACGCCCTTGTGCTCCTTCTGCACGCCAGTGAGCGAGTAGTTCACGAAAGTGCTGTTGTAGTCGTCGTAGAACGAAGTTCTCTCGGTCATATCCCAGAACTCGGTCCAGAAACCGGTAATCGAACCCATGAAACGACGATAATTCCATACATAACCTATGTCACCCGAGAGGATGCGTGCACTCTTGAGGTCGGTGATCACGTCGTCCTTTATGCGTGGCGAGATATAGGCGTTGTAGTATTCAGGTGCACGGGTGCCATAGTAGGCATGGGCTTGGATATTGTTGCGGCCGTCAATCTTATAGATGATGCCACCCTTCACAGCATAGTTGATGAAGCTGTGGCTCTCACCCTTGCCCAAAGAGTTCTCGGGGGCGCGTCCGTTGCGCATTTTACCGTCGCGCTGGAAGGTGGTGGCGCTCACTTGAGCACCATAGTTGATGTCAAACTTGTTGAGATTAACCACATTCTGCAGCCAAGCACGACCAGTGATGGAGTTGATGTCGTAGTCATAACCGAAGCGGTCGCCCTCGAGGATGCGGCGGTTGGGGTTGTCCATATCGTTCTGGAGCATATCGGCATCACCGGGGAAGTCGCGCTCGGCATACTGGTCAACGTCGAGCCAGTAGCGTCCGCCGAGCAGGTCTTTCATAGTCTTGTAATAAGACGAGCGGCTGTAGTTGGCGCCTATACCTCCTTGCAGGGTAAGGACATTGTTGAGACGCATATTGAGGTTGCTGCTCAGCATCCAGTTGAACTGGTTGCTGTGACGCTTCTCAATTATATAGCTCGAACCCTTGTCCTCTCCGCCTTGCTCATATTCATAGTTGTTAAGGTAGTTAACCTGATAAAGCTCTGCCCAGTTGAGCTGGCGCTTCTCCTCCATAGTAAGCCACTCCCACTCAAAGAGGTCGGCGGTCTCAGGACTGGTGGTGCGGTAGTAAGAAGGCAAGTAGCGGTAGTAGTCGGGACGTGGGTCACGGGCGTTATACCAGTTCAGTGCGCTAGAGGCATAGAACGACTTGTGGAACGCCAGACCGGTGGTAAGCGTAGTTCCTGTCTTGGGTTTCCAAATCCAACTCAGGATGGCTGTCGGGTCAAAGGAGTCAACAACCTTGGCGTTGCGTTTCTTGCCCTCTTGCCAACCCCAGTTCACATTATAGAGGTTGGTGCCGGCAAGGTCGTAAGCCTCAACGAAGGTCGCAGCGTTGCTGGCGCGCTTGGTTGGTGCTCCAAACAAGGTGAGCGACACCGAGTTCTGCGAGTTAATCACCTTCTCCAAGGCGAGAAAAGCACCCCAGCTGTTGTAGAACGAGCCAGGAATGATGCCCTCGCCGGCATAGCGTGCGATGGCACTAAGAGTCATTGCCCAGCCGTGCTTGTTGAGACCAGTGCTGTAGGTAATCATTCCGCGCCAGCGGTAGTTGCTGTTGGTATAGGCGATGCTGCCACGGAAACCGGGAGCGTAGTCCTTAGCGGTAGTGAATATGTTAGTGGCGCCGCCAATGTCGCCGAAGCCAAAGCTGACGGGTTCGGTGGCATATCCCACGCTACGGCTCTTGAAAGCCTGGTTCATACCGCCAATCATCGAGTAGTTGAAGCGGCCACGAGCGGCATCATTGAAGTTGATACCATTGATGTAGGTCTGGCTGTACTCGTTGTTGTAACCACGAATGCGGAAACGCATCGTGCTGAAGTTGTAGTTGGTTGCCTTGTAGTAGGGGTTGTCGGTGGCTCCAGTGAGCGCCCCTACCTGCTGTGCGTTACCCTCCTCGTCTTCAAGCATCGACTCGGTGAGAACAATCTCGGCATTCTCCTCGTTCTCGTCCTCCATAGTTGAGGAAGTGGGATTAAGCTTAATAGTTCCCAAGTCATCGATGCCGTTGAGAACGACGACATCTAGCACCAGGTCGCGATAACCGTAGTTGAAAATGAGCAGACGGTCGTTTCCTGGTCTGGCATCGGTGATGACAAAGTCGCCACTAGGCCCGGTGATGGCGCTGGCGCCCTGCTCATCGAGCAAGACAGTAGCCCCCACAACAGGCACATTGGTCCTTGAATCGACCACGATGCCCCGCAGCCCTGACTGAGCCGCAACAGTGAGGCTCAAAAAGAGCGTTAGAAGCAATGATAGTTTTAGTCTCATAAATAGTATTTTGATTAATTATGTTTATGTTTCAATTTAACACGCTTAACCTAAAAAAAGTTAATCAGATAAAGCATTAACACCACATTTGGCTTTAAGTTTTCAAAGTTACAACTTTTTTCCCACATTATTACATAAAAATGTCAAGTTTTTTTTCAGAATTTCCAAAAAACAGACAGAAACAGAAAAAAAATGACAACCATTGAAGACACACTAATCACTATTTTTTAATTATGTAAAAGATGCTTATATTATTACCAATCTTAGCGCAAAATTCTTCTTTTTATAGTAATAGAAACGCTGAACACCAACTCATCATCCGTTGATATTCAGCGTTTTGAACCACGAGCGGTAGACGGGACTCGAACCCGCGGCCCTCAGCTTGGGAAGCTGATGCTCTACCAACTGAGCTACTACCGCAAACTATCTGTTTTTCCTTGCTCCAATGTCTGTAATCGAGATGCCGACTACTCGGCCTTCTCTATGCTGACTACTTTCACGTCTCCGTTGTCCTCGACATACTTAACGGTGACCATATCTCCTTCTACCGAGTGATAGTAGTCCTTGCCACTGTCTCTGAGGTCCTCAAATTCAAACTCTTTCTCTCCCTCATCGGTCTTTACGGTGACATTGCTTTTCATGGCGTCAACCACCTCGCCAGTGACGGTGAGGACATCTTCCTGAGCGGCCGATGCAGTGTCTTGCATGAGCTGCTGAGGCTTAACTACTGTGGTGTCGAGGGTGTCGCTCTGCTTCTTCTCGCCATCACACCCCGTGAGCGCTCCGCCCAACAGGGCCGAGAACACTACCAATGAAACCAGTGATAATAAAAATTTTCTCATTTTCGGTATCAATTTTTGCGCTGCAAAATTAGTGTAAGTTGAATACAATACAAAATAAAAAGCGAAGATTTTTTATTTTTATTTAATAAAATGCTCACGCGGCAGAGTCAACTAGCAAGTGCAAAATTAATCAAAATGTTTGAAGAACTCCTTCTTGGGTGTCAAGAAGTTGAGTTTTTCTCTTGGTCTTCTGTTGAGTTTCTTCTGAACGGCCATGACAAAAGCATCAGTAACCTTGTTG
>JAFZUL010000002.1 GCA_017618355.1 Muribaculaceae bacterium | reverse complement strand
GTGACCTATTACAGGAAATATGAGAAATTAAGCGAGACTACCGATACCATCTATTCAGGAGTGACTCAAAGCTATATGGCGGTGACGCCCGAGGTGGTGTATAACAACAATATCACTCTCGATGTCGACCCTCAAGTCGAGAATATGATAGCCAATGGTGATGTTATTGTGATGGGTCCTGCAGGATATGAGGTACGTGCCGAATTCCCCATTCAGGAAATTATTGACAAGTTCAATACCGCCTCAAAGGACGCTCTAGGAGTCATCAACAGTCTCACTCTTGATATTCCTGTCGAAAATGTAACCAACAAATACGACATAGCGCCACCTAAATATCTGCTCATGGTGAAGGAAAGCTACCGTGACGAGTTCTTCGAGAAAGATTCGCTTACCAACAATAAGGATGCTTTCTATGCCGAGTACGACGAGCTGGAAGACTGTTACACCTTCTCTGGATTGAGGAGCTATCTACTCGACATCATCAACAACAAGGGTGGGGTAGCGCCCGAGAGTGACACGAAGTTTGTGATTATGCCTATCGATGTTACAACCTACAGCACCTCATCGTCTTCATCCTATTACTACTATTACAGCACAAGCGCCACCACCGAAGTGGTGACTAAAATCGCTCCTGCTGTGTCAAAGCCCAGTATAGCAAAGCTTAACCTTGATAAGGCTAAGGTCACGCTAGTTTATAGTGTTCAGTCGATATATTAGACCGTAAAGATAAACGCTGGCACGTTTTGAGGCCTGCAACAGCCACAATAGCTCAGTCGGTAGAGCAACGCATTCGTAACGCGTAGGTCACGGGTTCGAGTCCCGTTCGTGGCTCCACACCGCAACTTTTGGATTCCATGAGTTGCGGTTTCTTTATTAAATCCTAATGACCGATTTGGGGTTAATGTCAGTCCCGCCTTGTGAATATCTTTTTCTTGCCATTAAGTTTTTTTTGGGCAATATTCTTTGCTCATTTTGTTTTTTGCAGTAATTTAGCAAGTTAAATATAAATATAAATACTATTTAGTGTTGAAATGAAGAACATATTATATATTCTAGTTATTATAATAGGTTTATTATCAGGATTTAAGGCTGAAGGACAAGCGACACTGTTCGATTATCCTATTGCGCCCGATACCTGCTCCAATATTGAGAGCCGATGCAACTACAGCGTGCAGCACTTCTGGGATAACTGTAATCTCACAAAGCCTTTTGAGGCCCAGAACGACAGTTTGCTCATGGAGGCCATGCTTACTTATTTCGAAATAATGAAGGCCGGTGCCAATGTGAACGTGTCACTATCGTCGGTGCGTGACCTCATGTTCAAGTCACAGGCTAACCATGACAATTTCACCAAGCTCTTGTCATTGTCAGAGTACATACTCTTTTTTCATGATTACGACTTCATTGATGACCTCTATCTGACCTTTGCCAAGAGTGCTGTTGATGCTACCTGGCTCAAAAAGGATGTGCACAACCGCTATGTGACACAAGTGAGCCGCATTGAGAACAGTAAGCTGGGGCAGCAGCTCTATAACTTTGAGTTTGCCTCAATCACTGGGGCACGCAAGCATCTGCTCGAC
>JAFZUL010000025.1 GCA_017618355.1 Muribaculaceae bacterium | reverse complement strand
GCGGAATGTCACTCGGCAGTCGCGGGGCTCGTCAATCCAGCAGCCGTCGCGTGCCACATTGTTAGTGGACGTTTGGGGATGAGTGGGGTTCACTTGCGGCTCGGCAGTGTAGTAATACACGTCGTCGCTTACCCACTCAGCAACATTGCCGCACATATCGTAGATGCCAAGCTCATTTGGAGCCTTGGTCGCAACCTCATGCACATTGTAGGCACCAGTGCCACCGCTGTTGCCCACATACCATGCCACCTCGTCTATATTATTGCTGCCGGCATATAGATAGCCATGGCTCTTGTTGCCGCCGCGAGCGGCAAACTCCCATTGCGCTTCGGTGGGAAGCGCGAAATTCTTGCCGGTAATCTGGCTCAGAGCGTTGGCAAATTCCACACATTTTGCATTGTCATACCTTCTAACTGGATAGTTGTCATCAATCGAGAAGGCGGGAATCTCATTCATCACGGCTTTCCATAGCGCTTCGGTAACCTCGGTCTCGCCAATCCAGTAGTCGGAGAGCGTGACCTGATGGGCAGGACGCTCGTTGTCGTAGGCCTCAGTGTCATCATCGGCTGCTCCCATTGTGAAAGTGCCACCATCAACTTTTATCATATTGAAAATAACACCATTAATCGAGAAAACCCTTTTTGAGATTGGCCCTTCTGCAAGTCGCAGGCCAATATATTGCTTACATTCTCCTGGCAACGCATTGTCACGGAAGGTTACGCGGCAGTAATCGGTAGTGTACCACGCCCAGCAACCACCACGGGTGATGCGGGCAATACCTGTCGCAGGACCAATGGGATTAACTTGTGGTTCAGAGGGATATTGGTCGGCATACCAGTCATAGCATAACTCTTGAACGTTGCCGCTCATGTCGTAGATTCCAAGCTCGTTGGGAGCCTTTGTTCCTACAGGTTGTGATACCCTGCCTGAATTGTTGGTGTGCCATGCCACTTCATCAACATTGTTGCTACCTGAGTAAAGATAGCCTTTGCTCTTATTGCCTCCACGAGCTGCAAATTCCCACTCCGACTCGGTGGGCAAACGGAAGTTGCGGCCAGTCATTGCATTAAGCCTAGTGATAAACTCTTGACAGTCGTTCCAACTCACATAATCTACTGGCAGGTTGCTGCCCACGTGCTGACTCGGGTTGCTGCCCATCACTGCCTCCCACAACTCTTGGGTCACCTCGGTCTGACCAATGGAGAAGGTTGATAACGTCACTTGATGAACAGGGAACTCATCATCAAGAGCATGCTCATCGCCATCCATAGCTCCCATCATGAATGTGCCGCCCTCCACGTTAACCATGTTGAAAGACACACCATTGACAGTAATAATCTCTATCGGCTTAGGCACAAGCACCAAACGTAGAGTTATATTGGTGCCTCCACCATTGGGGCGATAGCCCATACGCTCGGTAATGCGACAACTTCTAGCCTGTTGGGAGTAGTAACCGCCACGCCCCACGCGGTAAGTGCCTGACGAGGGACCCACAGGGTCAACCTGTGCCTCGCTGGTGTAGTTGGCTTTCCAATCGCTGCACCATTCCGAGGCATTACCGCTCATATCGTAAAGCCCCAGCTCGTTGGGGGCTTTTTGACCCACTTCGTGAGGCATGTCATTGCTGTTGGCGGAATACCATGCAACATCGTCGATGTTATCACTGCCTGCATAGTAATATCCCTTGCTGAGGTTTCCGCCACGCGCAGCAAACTCCCACTGCGCCTCAGTAGGCATTGCAAACTCATAGCCATCAACGTGAAGCAGATTGTTGAGAGCCGTGATGAAGTTTTGGCATTCATTCCAGGTCACAGAATGAATTGGTAATTTGTTGCCCTGATAAAAACTAGGATTGCTGCCCATGACCGCCACCCACAACTCTTGAGTGACCACTGTCTGCCCAATGGCGAATGACGAAACCGTAACTTGGTGCTGCGGTCTCTCGTCTGACTCAGCATTAGCGTCATT
>JAFZUL010000024.1 GCA_017618355.1 Muribaculaceae bacterium | reverse complement strand
GTTCTTGACTTAGCCCAATGGATGATGACCTGTGTGATGCTGTGTATCATACCGCTTGCCACCATCGCAGCCCCGCAGCACATGGCGCAGATGATGAGCCATATGGTGTTGAGCATTCCAGTCATGCCGCCAGTTGATACAAGGTCGTTGAGTGCGGCAAAGCCAGTATCTACCGATGTGGCACCATAGTAGGTGATAGCGAGGCCTTTGGTGAGCGCCGCGGCGTTGGAGAGCGCTGGGTCGGCGGCTATTTGGGTGAGAATGTGCGGCTGGAGAATCAGTGCCGTGATGCCTGCCAGTATAGAAGATGTGAAGAGAACGATGAGCGATGGAGTCTTGCGGGCAATAAGTATGCCTGTGATAATCGGCACGAGTAGCGTCCATGCAGAGATGTTGAAAGAGGAAGCTAGTCCAGTGGTATATTGCTCGATGTTTATAGCCCCTGCGCCGTGTCCTAAGCCAGCAATAGTGAAGATGATGAGCGAAATGATTAGTGCCGGCACAGTGGTGTGCATCATGTAACGGATGTGCTCAAAGATATCGACTCTGGTGCTTGATGAGGCGAGGATGGTGGTGTCGCTCAATGGCGACATCTTGTCACCGAAATAGGCTCCCGAGATTATTGCACCTGCCGTCCATGCCTGGCTCACACCTAGCGCGTCGCCAATGCCCAGCAGTGCCACACCGATTGTAGCGATGGTGGTCCATGAGCTTCCCGACAGGAGCGAGACGATGGCGCAGATGATGCAGGCGGTGACTAGGAAGAATTTGGGCGAGAGCAACTGCACACCATAATATATTAATGTGGGCACCACGCCGCTAATCATCCACGAGCCTGCAAGCATACCCACTGAGAGCAGAATCAGCAGTGTAATGAATATGCCTCCCATAGTCTTGGAAATCTGCTGCTCGAAGTTCTTCCACGGCACGTGGTAGAAAATGGTGGAAATCAACACGCACACCGCCATTGCCAGAATTAACGCCACTTGGCTGGCACCGCTAAGGGAGTCGGAGCCAAATAATGTGATTGCAACAGCAAGGAGTCCAATCAGTATTATGATAGGTATTGAAGCTATAAGGGGATGTGGGGTGGTGCGGTTTGTCATGTCAAATGTGTATTTGAAAATTTTGACTGCAAACTTACAAAAAAATCTTTGATTATCCAATATCGTCGAAAAAAGTGTTATCTTTGTGATTTGAAACACTAAATGATAATTAAGTTATGTATGAACCGCTGGCCGAGCGCATGAGACCTAAGTCGCTCGATGATTATATAGGGCAGAAGCACCTCGTGGGAGAAGGTGCTGTGATACGCCGCATGATAGAGAGTGGCAACATCTCCTCGTTCATCTTGTGGGGACCGCCGGGAGTGGGCAAGACCACTCTAGCGCGCATCATTGCCGAGCAGACAAAAGTTCCGTTCTATACTCTCAGCGCCGTGACAAGCGGTGTGAAGGAGGTGCGCGAGGTGCTTGACCGCTGCCGTGCCGATGCGGGCAGCATCTTCACAAAAGGCCGCCCGGTGCTCTTTATCGACGAGATTCACCGCTTCAACAAGTCGCAGCAGGACTCGCTGCTCGGAGCAGTGGAGAAAGGCACTGTGACTCTAATTGGCGCCACTACCGAGAACCCATCGTTTGAGGTGATTCGTCCTTTGCTCTCCCGTGCTCAGGTCTATGTGCTTGAACCTCTAACGAATGACGACCTACTGCAACTTCTTGACAGAGCCATCAAAACCGACAAAATCTTTAAAGACCGTGAGGTAAAGGTGGAGGAGACTGAGGCGATGTTACGTTATAGTGGTGGTGATGCCCGCAAGTTGCTCAATATCCTCGACTTGATTTACCAGTCGCTTGATGCTCATGAGCCGTTTGTTATCAACGACAAGATAGTCACCGACCGCCTGCAGCAAAACCCGCTCGCCTTTGACAAAAACGGCGAGATGCACTATGATATAATCTCAGCGTTCATAAAGTCGATACGCGGAAGCGACCCCGATGCGGCAGTCTATTGGCTCGCGCGTCTTATCGCTGGTGGCGAAGATCCAAAGTTCATCGCGCGCCGCCTGTGCATCCTCGCTGCCGAGGATATTGGTCTCGCTAATCCCAATGCTTTGTTGCTCGCTAATGCCACTTTCGATGTCATCAACAAAATAGGGTGGCCCGAGGGACGCATACCGCTGAGCGAGTGTGCCATCTACCTCGCCACTAGCGAGAAAAGCAACAGTGCATATCTTGCAATCGACGACGCACTACAACTTGTTGAGCAGACAGGCAACCTGCCTGTGCCGCTTCATCTGCGTAACGCTCCCACCAAGTTGATGAAGGAACTTGGATATGGAGCTGATTATAAATATGCCCATGATTTCCATGGCCATTTTGTTAATCAGGAGTATCTCCCCAAGGAACTGAAAGGCACAAAAATTTGGAATCCTCAACCTCATACCCCCGCTGAGGCAAAACTCAAAGAACGCCAAGAAAAACGCTGGAGTGCTTCGGAAGACAATTAATGACAAAATCTTGTTTCTTGTTTTTATTAAGGACAAAGCATTCATACCTTAATGACAAGTGCCGCTCCTTTTTGGGGGCGGCACTTGTGGTGATGTGTGATTGTGGTTTAGCGCTTGAAGTAGATATCGATGTAGTCGGCGCATTCATCAACAGGGTTGGAAACAGGATACATACGCCAGAACTTGCGGTTGTCTTTTGCTTCAAAATTGAAAGTACCTTCTCTCACTACTTCCTGTCCATTGTTGATGTGGTAAACTTTGGTTCTAATCACACCAGTGAAGACTAGATTTTTCTCGTCGGCAATGTCGATTATGCCATCGAGTTTCACGTAGTCACCATTGTCGATGTTTCCCTGCTCGGCGTCACGGCAATTGCGTGCCAGCTGTTCGCCTTTGCAAGAGAGTGTGCCATTGGCTTCTTTCTTGATGGTTACTGAGCCAAAATACTTCCATGAAATCCACTGCAGACTTAGCATGTGCTTGCCCACAATTTTGCGTTCAAGAGCAGAGAGATAGTCATATTTCTGTTCTTGCACGGTTTTGCGAGTAGTTTTCTTTTTCTTTGCCTCGATAGTTGTCGGCACTGCGGCAACCAGAAGCGCGATGAGCATTGTAAAGATGATTTTTTTCATAAATGTTATTATTCAGTTTTTGGTATAAGTGGTAAAATTCTATCAATATATGTCTTAACTTCTTCTTTAGTGAGCAGCCCTATTGACTCAAGAGGTTCATCGGAACCTTCAGCAAAATATAGCACATAGGGAATACTTTGAATTTCAAGAGCTTTTGCCAACTCTTTATTCTTGTCAACATCTATGCTGTAGAAATTTACACGTCCTTCATACTCGGCAGCAAGCTCTTCAAGGATTGGTGCAAGTTGCCTGCAAGGGCCACACCAAGTGGCATTGAAATCTATGACACAAGGCTGCTTTGCACTCTCTGTTGCCATGTCAAAAAGTTCTATGAACTCATTTTGGTTGATTACTTTTACTTTACTCTCGGTTTGTGCGCTGGCAATGGTCCACACAGTGAATATTGCCGCAAAAATCAATAATGCTTTTTTCATGTGAATTTGTAAATCGTATAAAAATATATTTTATTCTTAGATTGATAAACGGTATAAAAGTTTAATTCTCAATAGTTTTTTATTGATGCTGTGGACGCAGCAGGTCATTGACGGTCTTCACGGGGTTGAAGGTTTCGATTGGCACTTCAACAAAAATTGTGTTCCAATCGCTCATAGAACCATTCCATAAGCCAGGTAGTTCAAGTGCCTTTATTTCTACACCACCAGTTGATTTCATAGAAATGAGACCAGTATCGGGATCCACGAACTGCTTGAGGTCGAACTTGTTGCCCTTGTAGTCTTTGATGTAGCATACCAAGTCAACGGGGTTGAAGTGGGTGCCGCTCTTCATCAGTTCAACAGCCTTGGGATCGTTCTCGTCAATCTGTGCTGCCTCTAAGATTTGTGGCGAGTAGCTGCCGTCGGGGTTATAAGCGAGGTAAGGACCTCCACCTGGCTCACCCTCGTTGAGTACCATTCCGCACACACGAATTGGGCGGTTAAGTTTGCCGCACAAGTATTCGGCGAGTTGCTTCTCGTCCATCTTTGCTGTAGCTTGGTTGCGAGTGCAAAGACGGTTCTCTACGAACTTCAGTATGCTCTTCAACTCACTGGCGCTAGCTCCCTTGTCGAGAGTGGCAAGATGCTTAGCGATGTGCCGTTGCACATCAATGAGGTAACCTCCAATTGCCTTCTTATAACGGACGGTAGCGTTACGCAGTCGTAGTGGCACCACGTTGTCGATGTTCTTGACAAACACCACGTCGGCATCGCGCTCGTTTAGGTTCTCGATGAGCGCCCCATGCCCTGCTGGGCGGAAGAACAGGTTGTTGTCGGCATCACGATAAGGCGTGTTGTCGAGGTTCACGGCGATAGTGTCGGTTGATTGCTTTTGCTCGCTCATAGTCACCTTATATTTGACACCCCACACCATTTCCATTGCTGGGAGCTTGGCTTTAAGCACCTTGTCAAACTCCTTGCGGTGCTCGGGCGAGACGGTGAAATGAATGTTTACCTCACGCTTGCCATTGGTGGCATATTGCGCTCCCTCCTCAAGATGCTCCTCGAGTGAGGTGTGCACACCACCGCCTGCAGCTCGGTGGAACAGCAGCAACGCTTTAGGAAGAAAACCATAGTTCAGTCCATTGCTTTCGAGCATTGTCTTGGCAATCTCTACATATTTTTCGTCTTGGATGAGTTGAGGAATAGTGGCTTTGTAGAGTTTGTCGCACGCCTTATTGAGGGCAGGGTAGAAGGCGAAGTGATTGATGTTGTCGAAGTACTGCTTCTCGAAATCGGTCTCTGGTGCTGTCCTTCCTGAGGTGGTGAAAGCAAACATGTTCTTGAACATGCGACTTGCGGCACCCGAAGCGGGTACAAATTTCTCGATAGTCACCCCTTCCTGCTGCGACTGTCGCCAAAGCCTAATGTAGTGGTTGATGTCTCTTTCATTAAGACGCATGATGCCGTTTCCCACTTTAGCTACCGAATGGATGCGTAGTTGTGGAAAACCATTCTCAAAACGCTTGATTTGATTTTCAATCATTGAGGCTGTTATGCCTTTGTTTTCAATTAGTTGGAGGTCTTTTTCGTTAAGCATATTATATGTTTTTGTTTATGAATTTTGCTAATAATATTGAATAAATTTGTAAAGTTACAAATAAAAAATTAATTTTGGATGATTTTTGCTTATAAAAGAATAAAAAATGACAGAAACAGGATATTTTAATGTTCACGAACGTGCAATGTTGTTTCAATCGATAAGAAAATTGTGGAACAATTTGCGCGATGAGGTGACCATTGACGATGTGCATTATTTGCAGTCGGTAATATCAGGTGGTGTCAATGCTGGTGTTTATCGTCGAGACAAGTACGGCATCAACCCTGTGATTAGAACCCTGCGTACTGCCGAACTGCTTCATGACAGTATTGCACCCGACCGCAACATGACGATAGCAATTCTCGTCTATCACCTGTGTCGCCTTGGTTATGTCACGGAGAAAGAGATTGCGGGCATGTTTGGCGAGGATGTGGCGAAGCTTGTGCATGGCCTGATTAAGATTTCACAGATTTATAAGAAACAGGCAGCTGTCGACGATGATAATTTTCGCAAACTCCTTGTGACACTTGCCCAAGATATCCGTGTGGTGATTATCATGATTGTTGACCGCAGGGGATTGATGAGCTACATTAACAACCATGAAGATGAGAATTTTGTGCGCGACATCTCGTTAGAGTCACGCTACCTATATGCGCCTCTCGCTCACAAGCTGGGACTTTATCAAATCAAGACCGAGCTCGAAGACTTGTCGCTCAAATATCTGCAACGCGATGTGTACAACAAGATAGCGCAACGCCTCAATGAGACAAAGAAGGAGCGTGAAAAGTATATAGAGGAATTCACGGCACCCATCAAGAAGGTGCTTGAACGTGAGCATATCAAGTGCTATGTGAAAGGACGCACCAAGTCAATCAACTCCATTTGGAACAAGATGAAAACCAAGAAGGTTGATATGAACGACATGTACGATCTCTTCGCCATCCGCATCATCATCGACACGCCACGCGAATATGAGAAACGTGACTGTTGGTACAGCTACTCCCTTGTGGGTGATATCTACCAGGCTAATCCCTCAAGACTGCGTGACTGGATTACTATGCCCAAGAGCAACGGATACGAGTCGCTGCACGGTACGTTTAAGGGTAAGGATGACAAATGGGTAGAGGTTCAGATTCGCTCCGAGCGCATGGACGAGATTGCCGAGATGGGTCTTGCCGCTCACTGGCGCTATAAGGGCGTGAAGGCTGATGGTGGCGGCATAGACCAGTGGATGCAAAATGTGCGTGAGGTGCTTGAAGAGGGTAGTAAAGACCGTATGGATCTAATTCGCGATATGCATGCCAACCTCTATGACGAGGAGGTGTTTGTGTTCACGCCGCGCGGCGACGTGTTCCAGTTCCCAAAGGGCGCTACGGTGCTTGATTTCGCTTTCCGCATCCATTCGCGTGTTGGATGCCAATGCACTGGCGCTAAAGTTGATGGTAAGAATGAGAAAATCAACTATAAGTTGCGTAGTGGCGACACGGTGGAGATTTTAACATCTTCTACTCAGTTCCCTCGTGTCGATTGGCTTAATATTGTCAAGACCAGCAAAGCCCGCAACAAGATTAAGCAAGCTCTCAACGAGGCGCAGTCGAAGAAGGCGGAAATGGGGCGTGAACTTGTTCAACGTCGTTTTAAAAACCGCAAGATTGAGATTGACGAACCCACAATGAGCCGATTCATCAGCAAAAAAGGCTACAAGATGACAACCGACTTCTTTGTCGCTGTTGATGAGGGGAAAATTGATATTGGCACGTTGGTTGAGGAGTATCTCGATTTTCTTGCTAAACAGCAGGACACGAGCAAGCCGCATGAGGCGGCCGAGAGCTTCGTGTTGCTTAACAAGGCTGAAGAAGAGGAGCGGGGTGGCGATGACATACTCGTGGTTGGCAACAACGTTAAAGGCATCAATTACAAACTCTCGCGCTGCTGTAACCCAATCTATGGCGACCCCATCGTGGGATTTATCGCCAGCGATGGAGCCATCAAGGTGCATCGTCGCGACTGCGGCAACATCAAGCACCTGCTCGCCAAGTATCCCTATCGCATCATCCGTTCGCAGTGGAGTGGTAAGATGGGCAAGCAGTTTGCCGCCACTCTCAAGGTGGTGGGCAACGACGATATAGGCATTGTCTCAAACATCACCTCTCTCATCAACAAGGAGGGCAACACTGTGCTTCGCAGCGTGTCGATCAACAGCATGGGCGGTATCTTTGAAGGCTACCTTGTAATAGGTATCAACAGTCTTGACAACCTTGACCTGCTCATCAAGAAAATTAAAAATCTCAAAGGAGTAAAAGACGTGCAGCGCACGAACCGATAGTAAATTCGTTAAAAATGAATAAAAATTAATGAATTAGGCTTTGTGTTTAGTATTTTTCATTTTTTTTGCAGTCTAATTAAACGATGGCTTCAGAGTTTCTATAGAAAACAAAAATATTAACTATTTAAAACTTAAAATATTAACAATCAAAATCGTAAGAAAATGAAAAAAGTTTTAATTCTTTTGGTTACCGTTCTGACATTTGGATTCAGCGCAAAGGCTGATCATGATCAAGTTATCACATTCAATCAGCTTCCTGCTAATGCTCAAGCACTTCTCAAACAGCATTTTGCCGACAAAGTGCCCTTGATTGTAACTATGGATTGGGACGACTATACTGTAGTTTATGACAGTGGCGAGAAGGTGGAATTTGACAAACAAGGAAACTGGAAGGAGTTTGAGTGTAGGACCTCTCACGTGCCTACTGCTCTTATTCCCGAGCAGATTAAGACACATGTCCGTGCCACTTTCCCAGGCACTACTATACTAAAGCTTGACCGCAACCGTCGTGGATATGAGGTAAAGCTCAACAATGGCCTTGAAATAGAATACAACCGCGAGTTCCAGGTGATTGATATCGATGACTAATTAATTGTTGCTTACGCATATTTAAGATTAGAAACTATGAAATACTTTAGCTTTATCGCTGTTGCATTATGTGCAGCCATGTTTGTGTCGTGTAACAATAATGGCGGTCAGCAGCCCGTTGCCGGTCAGGCAACTCCAAGCAACGCAAATGTCGCGCAGCAAGCCCCTGCACAGCAGGCCCCCGCTCAGGATTTGCCACAGGCGGCTCCTCAAGCAACCCCTCAGGCAGGAATGCCAGCGGCGGTAACCGATTTTATAAACAAAAATTTCCCTGGCGCAACCATAACTGGTCAGGATCCCGACAATGATGGTGAACTTGAGATTTATCTTAGCGATGGCACCAAGGTGGAATTTGCCCCCAATAATGAGTGGAAAACTGTAAAATGCCCAGGTAAGGGTGTTCCTGCAGCCCTTGTGCCACAAGCTATAGCAAACTATGTGAAAACTAATTTTCAGTCGGCTCTTATTACCAAAATCGACAAAAAATATGGTAGCTATGAGATTGAGCTCAATAATGGTGTAGAGCTGCATTTTGCTGCCGACGGCTCGTTCATCGGTTATGACGATTGATAGAGATTGATTTTAAATGATAATTAGGGTATTTGCCATGAAACGTGCAAGTGCCCTTTTTTATGCGCTATTGTTGAAAAGTTTATTTGAAATAAGGTGATGCAGTTCAGAAATTATGCTTACCTTTGCAGGTCTTTTTAAAAAACTAATTATTTTTAGAAAACTAATTCACTATTAACTACACATACAGACAATGAACAAAATTGTAAGTAAACAGCGTTTCAGCGAGAATGTTACTAAACTCGTTGTTGAGGCTCCTCTAATTGCTAAAGCTCGCCGTGCAGGTCACTTTGTGATTGTGCGTTGCGGTGAGAAGGGAGAGAGAATTCCATTGACAATCGCCGACAGCGACCCAGCAGCAGGCACCATTACGCTGGTGATTCAGGCGGTGGGCGACTCAACCCGCAAAATCTGTGCGCTCGAGCCAGGTGAGTACCTGACCGATGTGGTAGGTCCTCTGGGACAAGCAACCCGTATCGAGAACTACGGCACCGTGCTGTGCTGCGGTGGCGGTGTGGGCGTAGCACCATTGCTGCCCATCATCCGTGCTATGAAAGAGGCAGGCAACCGCGTGGTTAGCGTGCTGGCAGGCCGTACTAAGGACTTGATTATTCTTGAGGATGAGGTTCGCGCATCAAGTGACGAAGTTATTATTATGACCGACGACGGCAGCTACGGCAATAAAGGCCTTGTGACTGCTGGAGTAGAGGAGGTCATCAAGCGTGAGAAAGTTGACAAAGTGGTAACTATCGGTCCCGCTATTATGATGAAGTTTGTGTCGCTGCTCACCAAGAAATATGAGGTGCCCACTGAGGCATCGCTCAACGCTATCATGGTTGACGGCACTGGAATGTGTGGCGCATGCCGCGTGACAGTTGGCGGAAAGACCCGCTTCGTGTGTGTTGAGGGTCCTGAG
>JAFZUL010000023.1 GCA_017618355.1 Muribaculaceae bacterium | reverse complement strand
CTGGTTTAATGGTATGGGCTGGCCTCCGTGCGGTCGTGTAATGACACGGTGGTTCTCAATTAAGGAACGCGGCACCTGGATGAGTGTGTGGAACTGCGCTCACAACGTGGGTGGAGCCCTCGTTGGACCAATGGCAGCCTATGGCGCCATGTGGTTCGGTAGCTGGTTCTATGGCAACGACGAGAAAATGTACTTCCTAATCGGAACCTATGCCTTCCCCGCCGCTGTTGCTATCTTGATTGCAATTATCGCCTATGTTTTGATTCGCGACACCCCACAATCGTGCGGCCTTCAATCTATTGAGAAGTGGAGCGGCTCAGCTTCCAAAAACTATGACGAGAAGAAAAGTGAGCAAACTCTGAAAATCAAGGAGATTTTCAAAATCGTTCTCTCCAACAAGTTCTTGTGGTTCATTGCTTTCGCCAATTCATTCATCTACATGGTTCGCTATGGGTGTCTTGACTGGGCTCCCACTATCTTGAGCGAGCACAATGTTGACATCAAGAGCGCTGGGTGGGCTTATTTTGCTTACGAATTTGCAGCCATACCAGGAACAATCTTCTGTGGTTGGCTCAGTGATAAGGTGTTCAAGGGCCGTCGTGCTATGCCCACGATGCTGTTTATGGCTCTCATCATCATCGCAATTATTATTTATTGGCAAAACTTAGGCAACCTATGGGTAGTAGTAGGATGTCTTATCGCTATTGGCTTCCTCATCTACGGTCCTGTGATGCTTATCGGTGTTCAGGCTCTTGACCTTGCACCAAAGAATGCAGCAGGCACAGCCGCAGGCTTCACTGGTTTCATGGGATATGTACTCGGTACATTCTTGCTTGCCAACTCATTGCTCGGTTTCGTTGCCGACAAGTGGGGTTGGTCATGGGTATTCATCCTGCTGATGATAGCTTGCGTTCTCGCAATCTTCTTCATGGCATTGACCTATAAGGAAGAACAATATCTGGTTGCCGACCGCAAGGGCGAGCACCTTCCAAAAAAAGAAGAGAACATTGAAGAGAAAACCGAAGAATAATACTAATTAATATTTATATTAACCAACAAACCAATCAAACTTATGATTAAAAATTTCATTAGATTAGGCGTTGCTGGCTTATTGCTCGCTTCCCTGGCAACTTCTTGCTCCGACGAGCAGCAGTTCACCAATGAGAACACCGATGCCCGCAGAATTGAGGTTTCTCAACTGACTGCCGAAATGGCAAAGGTGCGTGACTATGTGCCCCTGTATGCTGTTGCAGCACACCGCGGCTCGATCTATTGGACCCCCGAAGAGACTGAGGCTTCTTGGCGTTGGGCTCGTGAGATGGGCGCCGACTATCTTGAGAGTGACATGCAGGCTACCAAAGACGGTATCGTGCTTGCCAACCACGACGAGAACGTAAAGCGCACAACCAACATCCAGAGCATGTTCTCCGACTATGTGCCAACCGACATCCGCAAGGCATTCTATCGCTCGTTCAAGAATCCTGATGGCTCTCAGCACTTCAGTGAGGCCGATATTGAAGCTCAATATCAGCGCGACGTGAACGATTTCCGTACCTACTACACCATGTCTTACTACTATGCCGAGCTTCTCATGCTTGACTCTGGCGAATGGTTCAACCGCGCCAACGATACCCGTGAGCAGGGACGCGACTCTTATGCCGCCACTCAGCTCGGTCACATCAACAGCACAAATGACGGTCTGGTTTACAGCAACGGCCTCTATGTGTCGGCCATTCAAGACCAGATTGCATTTGCCGAAGGTAAGAAACTCAAACGCGATGCCAATGGCGTGCGTATTCTTCCTTACAAAATCAAGGACAAATACAAAAACATGACCCTTGAGCAAATTTACAACAGCGAGAAGAAGACTGTTAAATGCGATGACCCAAGTGTAGCTTACAGCTATGCAGCCAAGTACATGGACTTCGTAGAGTATGACTTCGCCAACGCTTATGTAGCTGATGATCAAGACACTGGCAACCGTCCAGGCATCTACATCGAGTTCAAAGAGAGCTGGCTGAACCCCAAAGACATGGAGGTTCGTGTTTACAACGTACTTGCTGAGTGTGGTTGGAACATCATCACCAACCCATCTAGCGATACCCAGTTCTACAAAGCAGGCAAGGTTAACGTAGGTAACACCAATGGTAAGGTAATCCTTCAAACCTTCTCGTTCGACGCTCTGCATCGCGCCTATGACGTATTCAAAGGCAAAGTGCCTATGTGCTTCCTCCTTTGGATCAGCGATCCCCCCTACGCAACCGACATCGCTTACGACACTCCAACCGGTTATGCCGACTTCATCCGCTACGGACAGGATTACGGCGCACACATCATTGGCCCCGCCATCAGTGGTGCTCCTAACAACTATCCCGAGATGAACCAGCCATGGCAGGCTTACATGATTCGCAAGTCGGGCATGTATAACCACCCATACTCTTTTGACTCTTATGCTCAAATGTCGAAGTACATGGGTTACTACACCGACTACTACGGACAGGGCAACACCACCATGTTTGACGACGTGCTGCAAGTAACAGTGCCCGCCACTGCCTACACTAACTTCACTGGCAGCAAGAGCGTACCCGTTTACATGGACGGCTTCTTCACCAACCGCTCAGAGATCTCGTTGCGCTACATGATTGAGAATGGCTTCCGTTGCAATGCCAACCTTCCTAACCCATTCCATCCTGGCCAGAAGTTTGACAACTCTCAGGCTCCATCTACTGTTCCCGATGTTGAGGCAACTCTCGTTCGTCTCGGATATTGATAAAATCGTCAAATTACAGTTGAATAAAGCATTTAAAGAGTTTATTTAGTAATCATTTAAGAAAATATATTGATATGAAAAAATATTTTTTAATCTTTGCTTTGGCGATTTTTGCGTTCGCTGCCAACGCACAGGATTTCGACACCGATCCAACATTAAGGGTTGACAACAACGAGAAGGACGTGCACTTCACTATCGGTGCACGCATGATGGCCGACGCCGCATATTACCATTCCGACTTCACTCCACTGCAGAGCGGTGCAGCTATCACCGATGCACGCATCCGCACATCGATGACCTATAAAGACTGGTATTTCTATGCCGACTTTGGCTTTGGTAAGGGAAAATTCGCTCAGAAGAACATCTTCCTGCAGTACACCAAACATGCCGAGAATGGCGACGCCCATTCAATCAAGGTTGGTTACTACAATGACCCAGCCGGAACAATGGCACGTAACACCTCGCTCGGTAGCTATCACTTCATCTCTCGTCCTGGTAGCTCCAACGCTCTAGGCGAAGGCCGTGAGCTTGGTATTAGCTATAAGTACAACAGCGAGAAGTTTATGGCTTATCAAGGTGTATTCACCGAGAATGCCTACAACAAGATTGAGTCGGGCTTCAATGGCATCACCGTTGCCGGTCGCTACTTGGTTCGTCCAATCATCGACGACAACCAGACCCTCCACATTGGTTTTAACGCACGCTATGAGCGCTTTGGCGGCGGCGTAACTACCAACAACGTTCTCAAGAAGACCCTCTATCTGGGCCAGAGCCTTGAGACCTACGTTGACGAGGACGACCAGTTCGTTTCTTGCGAGCTTCCTTGGATTGACAACAGTGTTGACCTGGGCGCTGAGTTGCTCTACCACAACAACCGCTTCTTCCTGCGTGGCGAGTACATGTACAAGCACACCAACAAGAAACGCGACAGCAACACCCTGTGGGAGGCTAGCAACAACAACATCGACACTTGGGGTTCTTATGACTGGTGGCTTGCTGCCAACCCACTGCGCAGCGACAGCTTCCACGGCGGTTATGTAGAGGCAGGTTTCCTCATCTTTGGCAACCCTTACAAGTACAACCTCAGCGAGGGTCTCTTGGGAGGTCTCAGTGGCAAGGCTCTTGAAATTGTGGCACGCTACAACTACACCAACCTCAACGACGTGAACGATGGCGAATACTTCGCAGTAGGTCGTAACCAATACTATCCCAACGGCTACATGGAGGACTGGCCCTATGCCAGCAGCAGCGTGGGTGGTGGTAAAGTGAACTCTTTCACTATCGGTCTGAACTACTCTTTCAACAAGTATGTTCAAATGATGTTTGATTACACCTACCACAAGCTCCAGAAGGACTTCTTGCCTTACGACAAGAACTTCCATGTTGGACAAGCACGTGTGCAGTTCACATTCTAAAACACCCACTCCTGTGGGAATCAAAAAAGGCAAATCGCTCACGGCGGTTTGCCTTTTCTTCATCGCTTTTTGAGCTTAGGGATGTTCTATCATTTCAGATGCAGGCTTGAACCATATGAGCAAAAAACTGACAACTGATAACTGACAACTGAAAACT
>JAFZUL010000001.1 GCA_017618355.1 Muribaculaceae bacterium | reverse complement strand
CCACAGCAAGCATTATCGACAAAAGCAGCAATCTTAGTATTGGTGTTGGTGCAAATCTTGTCATCAAGATAAATCTGACCAATCATGTTCATTGAGCTCTCATATTCATCGGGATTATAGCTCCATTGAGGGTCATTTCCTGTGATAGTGACTACAAACATCAAAGGCGAGCAGATGTCATCATCGTTGACGGCATAGGCATAAACCATGTGTGTTCCTACCGGAGCATCGGCTCCAATGGTAAACTGAATGGTTGTCGATTCGTTAGTGCCTAACACACCAGTTGTTACCGAAGGAGTGATCCAAGTTGGAAGACCTGAGATGTTGAAACGTCCACTCTCACGGCCCTTGTTGCGCAAGGATGCCCATACCGACGCCTCGCTCAAGCGGTCCTTCTCGATGGTTATCGATTCCTGATCCCATTCCAGGGTGTTGTAATCAACCACAGCACTCCATGTGATGGTCTCCGACAGGTTATCCTGCATGTCACGCACATTCTTGACGATGAACGTGAGCAGGTTGCCTTGCATGCGTGATGGCAATGTGTTGAGGTTGATGTAAATCTCGTTGGACGATGCTGTGAAGTCAAAGTCGAGATTCTGCTTCAGCGGCGACTTGCGAAGTGCGGGAGCCGTCGATGATTGAACAACTCCGTCGCCTATAGCTTCACCCATACCAAGCTGAACCATGCCAGGAGCGTTGTTGATTAGGCTGAACTCAGTAACAATGTTGCCGTTGGCATCAAGTGCGCTATGCTCCATTGGATAATAGGCAATAAGCCCAGTAACCTGTGCGGTATCGACTTGATTGTAGCGGTTTGCTATTATCGAAGTGCCATCGCAAGCAACGTTCCACACTCTCAACTCGTCGATGTCGCCAGTGAACTTATAGCTCTCGCCAATCATTCCCGACTCACTGTCGAGCTTAAGGATACCACCCACATACAGGTAATCGCCCGCTGCTGCTGGCAACTGTTGCTCGGCAAGAGTTTTCACTGGCTTGCCGTCGAGGTAAACCACAGCACTCACGCCACGATGCACATTCAATGCGAGGTGGTGCCAGTAGCCATCGTTATAGTCAGTGTTGGTCAGCACGATGGGGAGACCATTGCTGGTGAGCGACGACAGAGTGTCGTTGTAGAGATGCAGAATCATCGAGTTGTCGTAGTCGAAGCCAATCGATACTCGGTCGGTAACTGAGAGCAGTGTAGCTCGAGCATTCTTGTCCTTCTCACCACGGAACCAAGTCTCGACAACATAGCTGTCGATGGGCCGTGGCGACACTCCGCCAATAGGAACCCTGATGATGTGCTCGCCATCAAGGTGAGCAGCAAGATTAGTGTTCTCCACGTTCCAGGTTTCGGCTGGCAAGTGGATATTGCGTCCACGAGCATAGTCGGTAACGGTGGTGCCGTAACCCTCATTCATCTTCCAGTATCCCACAAGGCCTGGCAGATAAGGCGCTACCACCTCGTCTTTCTGTGCCAGCAAGGTGCGCACTGGGCAGTTCTTGTTCCATAGAACAAGTTCGTGCATCATGCCAGTGAAGTTTCGGCCAAGCGTAAGACGTCCATTGGCATTATAGTCGGGAACTATTGCCTCGTCAAAGAGCATTTTCTCGCTGCCATCATCGGCCATGAGCATAGTTAGAGTGTTGCTATTGCCCAACGAGCCTTTCACATAATTAAGTGCGAGGAATACCCACTTGTCCATAGGCACCACCTCTTGTGATGTTATGGTATTGCCATTGATGCTTGCTTCAATCTGACCATTATCGTTGATACCCACTTTAAGCATATTACCCTCAGTACCGTGCTCCAAGATTGTTCCACTGCTCTTACGCTTGAGCCATACCGTGGAAGCGAAACTGGTATTCGCTACCGGGATGTATGCATCTGTCTCAACTGGTGTGCCGTTGAACTGTAGCGACACATCGTGAGAGACCTGAGCATCATTGAGCGAGCCAGTGATAAAGAAGTTCTGGTCCTTAGTCAGATAGCTCTCACGGATATCCTCGTTGAACTTAATACGGATATCATCGGTCGGGGTCAAAATTCCAGTGTTGGGATAAGCCTGGCCAAGCAGTTTTGGACCGCGAGTATCGCGAATCACCTCCTGCTCGGGAGTTGTGCTCACCACTTCTTGATTGCCAAATAACGCCATCGACTCGGCAGCTACTACATAGTTGCCATCGATTTCGGGTAGAATCAATGTGTAATAGATACTTCCTTCGGCAGGCATCATCGATTGCAACTCATCATCTCCTGCGCTCAGATCTGTGCTGTCCATCATCCACTCATGGGCTGTAATCCATTGAGTGTCGCCAGCAAAACGGTATTTAAGCCTTACGCCCTTCAATCCTGTGAACTGACGGTTCACGTCCTTGATGGTCACATGAATGTCTTCTTTGTTATCGTGTGTCTTCTTGTTGACAATGTGCTTGTCGAGCATGAGAGTGACATCGGGAGCTGCTGCAACAAAGTGAACCGAGAATGTCTCGGAGTCAAATACCACCTCATCCTGACAAGTGCTGAGCAGGTCGAGTTTCACATTGTTGTAGTCAAGCACTGCTGGGTTGCTTTGCTTCAATGTGAGTGTGCGATGCATGATTTGTCCGTAAGGAATCCAAATCTCGTTGGTGGTGGCGAGTGGTTGGCCGTCAATCATCACCTGAAGTCCATCGGGATTGGTCGATGGGTCAACAGTAAGCCACACCACGTTATAGTTGTCGTGAGTCTCGCTCTCGTTGGTGAGGCTGATTTGAAGCTGAGCGGTCTGCCCAGCAGGAACATCAACGATGTTCTTCTCTGGAATGGCAATCTTGGGATTGTCGAGCTTCATTGTCGAGTAATCGAGCAAAGTGCCAGGATTATAGTACTTGGTACGCCTCTCTGGCTCATAAGGGCATCGAGTTTGGCCTGCACGAGTGCGGAAAAGCGGGCTCCACCCGCGCGGAGACTCAAAAATATCAACCGTGTGGGCCGTACCTCTCGCCGCATCAACAAACGAATAGGAGAAAGTCGTCTTGTACTGGTGTTCATTAACATCTCCCTCGGTGTAGTGATATCCTCCCGAAAGATCGTTTTTGATTACCACTCCATGACCATTGTTGGTTATACCGACCTTCGCTCCCCATGCAAGATTGAAAGTGAAAGAGAATGTGTGATTGTCTTTCGTAATCTTGTTGGTTGTCACGGAATTTGTAACCGTAGTACCATAAGCGAACGATTCGTTGCCTTTTTTGTATTTCGGGTCATTGAAGGCTTTAATCTTGTCCTCCTCATTGTCGGCCATTCGACTTTGCCACAAGCGCACATTCTCGTTCTGCCACTTCACACTGTCACAGCCACTATAATCTTCGGGATAACGGAACCAGTAGCTTGGGCCGTCATATCCCTCTTTGGCTTCACTGCCCCACACTTCTGTATCATCGTTCGACGAGCCGAATCGCTCATCATCCTTATCAAGCAGAGTGTAATAGGTTGGAACTAATGGGTTCTCCTCTATCTCACTCATACTGGAGATGTGAGTCAAAGCACTATTGCGAGCCTTCTTAATGTTGGGGATTAGGGTGTTCTCTATGTAGCGTTGTGGATATTCGAAATGTGTGCCAAAACTCTCTCCCACAGTGACACACTGGTCAGTACCTAATGCCCAAGTGCCGTCATCCTGTTTGAACAGTCCAACTTGATCGGCAGAGCCTATAATATAATTTGTAGAATAACCCATAAACACATCTCCATCACATCCCACAAACTTGTCGCGGTTGGATGTACTCACAGAATGTGAGTTAATGTAAGTAGTATAAGATGTGTTGTCCCAATCATGCTTGAGCTCATACTTGAATGTTCCTGTCTGTTCATTTATGAACTCCAAGTCGTTCTCGGCGGCAACAGGCAACATACCTAGTATGGTTGTTATTTTACAACCACCCAGATAAGTCACATTTAGCTCATCGGCATTATGTGCGCCATCGAGTCGATAATGATACTTGGTTGTGACAGTATCAACAGCCCACGTCATGGTCGATTGACTGCCCGGAGGATCTCGCAACACCATGTCAATCTTGTCGGGACCAGCTGTAATAAAATTAGTTCCTGTTGGTATGACTCCAAGTATTATGCCTTCAAAACTGTTGGGCTGCCAGTTGAAAGAGCGCCCATTGACAATGGTGCTCATGTTCATCGTGCGAGTGTGAGGAGCGTAAAGGTTAGGATAGCCCGCCTTCCACTTGTAGATTGCCTCTCCTATACTGTCGAGACGCATTTGGTTGGCTTCCAGCGGAACAATATCTCCACGGTTGACATTTATCGTGTCGTTGTGCACATCCTCTATCACCACAGATGCATCACCGCTCAACTCATTGTTTATGGTTATGATGCTGTCGGAAAGTGCCGCTTTATATAGCACTCCTGGTCCTGTGTCGTAGTTTGTGTAAGGTTCATAAACCTTGATTCTGAAGCTATACTCACGCCGTTGCTGAAATACTGGATAGTTGTAATTATAAGTGATATTACCGGTATTCTCGTTAACCGAATAAAGTGGAACGGCAATGTCTTCATTTTTGCCTAACATCAACGTGTCGGTACCGAAAGCTCCGGCTGGAGCTCCAGTCTGCATAACGTCAAACACAGGATTGCTGCGGTACGTGAGTCGCATTGCCTTGTTGGGGCGGTAGAGTGTTGCATAAGTCTTGTGGTCATCATTCCAGAGCGTGTCGGGACGAACACTGTCGAGAGGGTTGATGAGGTTTATAGCCGGAACCGAAGCAAATGGCTGGCTCTCATTCAGCGGAGTGTTAGTCTTGAATGTAATGCCCTTGACATTATATCGCAACGGTGGCAGCATAGCACTGAACTCACCAGTAACACTATCGGTGACGATATATACATTCTTCACTTCGTCGGCATCGCCATAACCTCGCCAAGCTGTACTATTGATAACATCACTTGCCGATGCAATATCCACCTTATTTGGGTTGTCCTCCCAAGAGACGGTGGTTCCGTTTTCCTGTTTTACCACATTAATGCGTCGCTGCGGGTGGTCAAGCAATCCCAGTGTAATGGTAGCCTGTCCGATAGTGTTACGACTCACACCATAACCCAATGGTTTCTCTCCCTCGGCCTGACCACCTGTGATGCGACCACTGAAGTTTACCAGCGTGTTGTCAAAGAAATCAATGTGAGCAGGCTCTACAAAGTTGTAAGTCTCTCCTACGGTTGCAGGATATCGTCCTCCGAGCTCAAATGTGTGGCCATTGCGACGAGCCTCAATATAGTGCTCACCAATGGGAACAGAAATCAGATACTCTCCATTGGCATCGCTCATAATCAGTTCGCCATTCTTGCTGCATGGTGTTCCGTCAATATAGAAATTAACACTATCAACAGGAACATCGGTTCCTGAATAGCGAATTGTTCCACTCACGTTGAATGAAGACACATCGGTAAAGTCATAACCGTTAAGCGAAAGCGAACTTGCACTGATGAAACCAGTGCGACTTGTGGGATTGAATGAGTGAACTCCCTTGCTAGGTGCCACTGTGTAGCCAGTGCCACTGCCAGTAAATGGAATGCCACGAATGATGTATTCACCATTAGTGTTGGTGATGCCATAGAGCGACAATTGGTTCTCGCTGGGCACAATCTCAGACGGACGGTTACTGTGTCCCAGAATAGGATGATTTCCGTTAGGTACGCCATCGGTATAGGAGTAATCGAAAGCATATTCCTCCAAACCTTCGTCAAATGTCCAATACACTTTTAAGCCGTTTTCGCGACCACTCAACAGACGGTCGTAGTTGGTGACGATTTCATTGTCGGGCAATGCACGATTCCATATTCTAACCTCATCAATATTACCCTTGAGTGTGTTGTTTCCACGGTAAGTGGAGCATATCTTCACTTTTACAACTCCGTTCTCATCAGCAGGGATTTCGCTGTAATCGAAATCGAGATAAGGGGCAAAATTATTGACATCTAAAATGTAAGGATTCTCAACATCTCCATTGATGATGAAGGCTATTGTGCCATCGGCATTGTTGCGGATAGTAATATGGCTATATTTGTTATATTCAATTACTCCGTAAACATTGGTGACAGGATTTTTGAACCACTTTTCGGTGCCACTGAATTTTAACATCAGAGCAAATCCATCGTGATCACCACCATAAGTGTTGTGGTTATAATTGAACAGTCCGAAATTATAGCCTCTAACAAGTCCATCATCGTCAACAGAATCGGCGTTGTAATTGTCTATTGTAAAGAGTCCGACACCTTGCTGGTCTTTTTCGGGATTAAGCCACATTTGCACTGTGAATGGTCGGTCAAGGCGAAGCATACTGTTTGCAGTCTGGGCATTGGTATGCCATTCCATTCCACCACCTGTCTCAAGCATATTGCGACTATAGAATTGCGGACGCGAATTCTCGTCACCATTACGTATCAAATTCAGTCTTACATTATCTACCGCCGTACCCGTGTCAAACTGTACTCTTCCGGCAATCACGCCCGCAGCTTGGCTGAATCCGCTCTCAACAATCGCATTACTGATAACACGGCCTGTGCCGTCACAGTCGGGGGTATAGGCTGCCACCCTATATTCATAGAATCTTCCTGGCTCAGCCGTCTGATCTATGTATGTGTAATTAGTAGTAGTGCCTGAAGTGGATCCGATTGTGAGCCAGTCGCTGGCACCGATGAAACGTCGGTGAACCTCATAATATGTTGGACTGGTACCCACTTGCTTAGCAGTCCAGTTCACATGAACGCTCCCCTGGTAGTTACCCTTACTGATAGTGACACCGGTAACTATACTGCCATCAAGTAGGCTTGACTGCACTGTGTCGCTGGTGAAATGCAGTTTGCCGCCAATCATGTCGGCGGTCACAAAATATCGATACACCTCACATGACGAGGCTGGCTTATCATCGGTAAACGATGCATTTCCCGCGTTACGTGGCACCGTGACTTGTCCATAATGTGTTCTTACGGTTCCATCTGGATCTATTCTGTTCACATAGAAATTGACATCAGTCTCACTCTGTGGTACATTGCCAAAATTCCAGTCAATCTTGATATTATCGGTGACACTGACATCTTGCGATAGGTGCAGAGGAATCACTGGAATAGTATTGGTCAAAACAGTTGCCGCATTGACACCTGTTTCGGAATTGGGATTATCAGGAATCTCAACATTGCCCCAGCTATTCTTGAGCTGTAAAATCTCGTAACGATATCGCTTGTTGTATTCCAGACCATATTCGGCATTGTCGGTGAAATAGTTCTTGGAAGTGGTACTTAGTTTCTGGCGATTGCCTGTATAGGACCCATATTCGTTCATTGTGGTGCGATAAATCTGGAAGTCCCCGTCGGCCGCTATGTCGTCATCGACATCCCATTGCAATCGCATCTCTCCAGTCACCTGATTGAATGACGCACTCAAATTGGGAGACGTGTTGTTAAAAGCTTTGCATGGAATGATTGACCTTTCATTCTCATTGAAGTTTAACGAAACATCCCGGTTATTGTATTTATAAGTAATGGTGGTATTTCTTATTACCTCAACATTGAAGTCTTTGTTAATAGGAACATCGAGCTCAAGTGAGCCTGAACCTCGGTTGACGGCAGTGAATAAACCGCTACTGTATTTCTTGCCCTCAACCATCACCATGGCATCGTATTTGCTCGTATATGTAAAGTTGCTTACATTATTACCTAAAGAGCTTGGCAGCCAACTGTTCTCAGCAGTCACTTTTATCTTGTCGGGAGAGTTCCACTCAACATTTGCATCCCGACATTTCTCAAATTCCATTGATACGCCACGCAAATAACGTGCATGGATGGTGAAATCGTAGTCGCTGTGCCAAAAGTTGTCTTGATGGTAGTAAGTGTCATTCTCAATCTGAATGGCAGTCACATTCTCAATTCCCGCCTGGTTGGGGGTGTAACGGAACGACAGCCATGTGCCGTCCATATTGCCTTCGCCAATCACACCGTAGGTGTAGTCGGTCTGTTTGAAGTTGCCGCCTTTGGGCCACTCTCCGATTTTATGAAGTGCGCCTCCGCGGGTCATTACATAGAATTCCTGTTTACTTCCATTTCTCTCAAAGTCCTTGGCTTGAGGGTAATGGTATCTAAACTTTATTTTGATGGTTGGATACTCAGCGGAGACTGCTCCGTTGTGTTCACTCTCAAAGCCACGGAAATTGTTCATCTCCGCGTCTTCGCCCTTACCAGTGCACCAACTGTAGCTTTTGCCGTCGCTCACATAGGCAACATAGACATTGCACCAGTAAGTGCCACCGCCCGGGTCGGAGTAGGTACCCGAAATGGCCCTCGCCACAAGCGGTGATAACAACAACGTCATTATCAACGCTAAACGCATTAGTAGTTTTTGAATTTTCATTTTTATAGATATTATTTGATAATTATTTTTTCATCATGAATTAAAATTGCAAATATACAACTAATTTATTATATAATTGGCAGTTTCAACACAATTTAAGTTTTCAATGGATAAATATACCTTTTTTTCGAAAAATGGTTTAGAACAACCGTCCTCAAGGAAATAACCGCTCTCTAGGAGAATCACTGTATCACGGCTCCGCCTTGATCCGCTTGAAGGGAACAAAAAAACGCCAACCATTTGACATTCAAACGATTGGCAAAAATCTTTGTGAATCGGCTGGGATTCGAACCCAGGACCCACAGCTTAGAAGGCTGTTGCTCTATCCAGCTGAGCTACCGATCCAGCTTTTTTGAAACCCATGCGCCTCAAAAAGCGGTGCAAAGGTAATACATTTTTCTGAAAAGGCAAAATTTGTGAAATAAATGTTGTAATTTTGCACCATAAAAACACGTAACTAATGAACACTTTAGATAAAGTGCGCAATTTGCGCATCGCCGACTATAACTATCCGCTCCCCGACGAGCGCATAGCAAAGCACCCTCTCGCCCAGCGTGAGCGGTGCAAAGTGCTTATGTATAAGGACAACAAGATTGAGCAACACATCTTCCACGAAGTGCCTTCGCTGTTGCCTAGCAATGCCTTGCTAATCTACAACAACACCCGCGTCATTAACGCCCGCCTTAGATTCCGCAAAGCCACTGGCAGTCAGATAGAAATATTCTGCCTGGAGCCAGTCGCGCCACACGACTACCAGCTCATTTTCCAGACCACCACCCAATGTACTTGGCTATGCCTAGTGGGTAACAGCAAGCGCTGGAAAAGCGGAGTCCTCACTCAACAAATTGACGTTGACGGCGACACCATTATCATCAACGCCACCCGAGGCGAGCGACGAGGCAACGCCTTCGAGATAACCTTCTCATGGCAGGGTAGCTCCCCCTCTAAGATAGAGGGGGTCGGGGGGAGTATGACAGGCTCCGAGAATTCACAGAATCAATCTTGCAATGACGTGACCTTTGCATCGGTTTTGGAGGCATTGGGAGAAATCCCTATCCCACCCTACCTCAACCGCAGCACAGAGAAAAGCGACCTCACCGACTACCAGACGGTATATAGCCACATCGACGGCAGCGTGGCGGCACCAACTGCCGGTCTGCACTTCACCGATGAGGTGCTAGCCGAGTGCGACCGACGAGGCATCGAGCGGCGCGAACTCACCCTCCATGTGGGGGCAGGCACCTTCCAACCTGTGAAAAGCGACAACATCGGCGACCACGACATGCACACCGAGTTCATCAGCGTGCCGCGCGACCTACTCGCCGAGCTCGCCACCACCACTCGACCTGTGATAGCCGTGGGCACCACCAGCGTGCGAACTCTTGAGAGCCTTTACTACATTGGGCAAATTCTTGAGAGTAATCCTGATGCCACCGAAGAAGAGCTGCGAGTCACTCAGTGGATGCCCTATACCACCCCCTGCGTCATCACGCCGCAACAGGCGCTGCAAAACATAGTCGATTACCTCGATAGGCATCAAGCCAGCGATTACCTGGGCAGCACCCAGCTGATGATTGCCCCGGGTTACAACTACCGCATAGTCAAGGGCATGATTACCAATTTCCACCAGCCTCAGAGCACACTGCTGCTCCTCGTCGCCGCCTTCGTGGGCAACGACAACTGGCGCAAAATCTATGACTACGCCCTCGACCACGACTTCCGCTTCCTAAGCTACGGCGATGCCTGCCTCTTTCTCTAATGCGGAATGCATAATAAATAAAAAAAAGAAACACCCATCACGACAAAATACCATGATGGGTGATTATTATTTAATATTCGTTTCTCTCTTACTTCAGAGCTGTTGCTGCGATAATATCATTAAGGTTCTTCATCATCACCACTTTAAGTTCGGCACCTTTCATTGGTGTTCCGCCAGGCATAACTCTAAAAGTCACAAAGCCATCACCTTGAGGAACAAATGCCTCATACTCGTAACGTCCATCTTTCTCAGCCTCAAACACCTTGAAGGTGTTACCATCTACAGAAATGTCGCTGATTGGCTTGCCACCACGCTTTTTGATGCTTTCGGCAAGGTCATTCTCACTATACAATGTGTGGTTAACCATTGCTGTAGTGTGAGGATTCTCCTTAAGAGTCAAGTTGCAAGAACTTCTTACCATGCGGCTGCTGGCCTTCCAACCTTCGGGAACAGTCAAAGTGTAGTTGTCACAAGTGAGCTCCTTCAGGTCCTCAATTGCCACTTCTTCTCCCTCTTCCGAAGCCGACACCTCAGATGTTGAAACCTCTTCTGTATCAAAAGAACTCTTGGATGAATCTTTCTTAGTTTCGCAAGAAACCATAATCATTGTTGCCAATGCTGCGATGGCGAAAATGCTGAAAATTTTCTTCATTTTGATTTGTTTTAATTAGTTGTGTTTATAAAAAGGTTGTTTTGAACAATAACGCAAAATTTAAACTCATTATTACAATAATGTGAGAAAAAAGCCTTAACTTTGCCACACAAAACATTAAAACGACACTACCTTGCTAAAGACACTATTAAAACAGATTGGCACATTTAAGACTGCCTCAATACTCACTCCAATCTTCATCTCCCTTGAGGTGGTGATGGGAGTTCTGATACCTTACGTGACTTCGTGGATTATCGATGAGGGCATCGCCGACAATGACCTCGGAGACGTATATAAATATGGAGCAATAATGCTGGTACTCGCAGCGATGGGTATGCTCTTCGGCATTCTTGCAGGACGCTTCTCGGCGATGGCATCTTCGGGCTTTGCTCGCAACCTGCGCGACGCCATGTTCCGCAACATTCAGACCTTCTCGTTCTCCAATATCGACAAGTTCAGCTCGTCGGGACTCGTGACACGCATGACCACCGATGTCAACAATCTCCAAAATGCGTTCCAGATGCTTCTCAGAGTATCGGTGCGAGCCCCTCTTAACCTGATTTTCAGCATTTTTATGTGCGTGTTCATCAACACCAAGATGAGCCTCATCTTCGTCATTGCGTTAGTTATACTGGGCACGGTACTTTATCTTATAATCAGCCGCACTGTAAAGCTCTTCACACAGGTGTTCAAGAAATATGACGACCTAAACAACGTGGTTCAGGAGAATGTCTCGGCTATACGCGTGGTAAAAGCCTTTGTGCGTGAGGACTTTGAGAACAAGAAATTCAGCAAGGCAGCGCGCGCACTCTACAACCTCTTTGTCAAGACCGAGAGCCTGATGGCCCTCAACCATCCCGTGATGATGATTGTAGTTTATGGATGTATCATCGCGCTGTCGTGGTTTGGTGCGAAACAAATTGTGAGTGACCAACTTACCACTGGTCAGCTCACCTCTCTCTTCACCTACGTGATGACCATTCTATCGGCATTGATGATGCTCTCAATGATATTCGTGCAACTCACCATGAGCGCAGCCAGCGGCAAGCGCGTGGCAGAGGTCATCAACGAGAAAGCCGACATCACCAACCCCGAGAATCCCGTCATGACAGTAGCCGATGGAAGCATCGACTTCAATGACGTGAAATTCTCATATAAGAAGACTGCGTCTTGCTCGCCCTCAATAGTTATTGCTGGGGTGAGTATAACAGATGCATTTAATGTCATCAAGGGATACGAATACGCCATCAGCGACATCAACATCCACATCAATAGCGGCGAGACCATTGGCATCATTGGCGGCACTGGCTGCGGTAAATCTACACTCGCCATGCTTATCAGCCGCATGTATGACGTCACCGAAGGCTGCATCAAGGTGGGCGGCGTTGACGTGCGCGACTACGACCTCGAGACCTTGCGCAACAACGTGTCGATGGTATTGCAGAAGAACGTTCTTTTTAGCGGCACAGTACTCGACAACCTGCGCTGGGGAAATACTGACGCCACACTCGAGGAATGCAAGCACGCATGCCAACTGGCGTGCGCCGACGAGTTCATCGAGGAAATGCCCAACGGTTATGAAACTATCATCGAACAAGGTGGCGCCAACGTCTCTGGTGGTCAGAAGCAGCGCTTGTGCATCGCTCGCGCTCTGCTCAAGAGCCCAAAGGTGCTCGTGCTCGACGACTCAACAAGCGCCTGCGACACCGCCACCGACGCACGCATCAGCAAGGCGCTGCGCGATTATATGCCTGAGGTGACTAAGATTATCGTGGCTCAACGTGTGCACAGCGTGATGCACGCCAACCGCATCATAGTGATGGATAACGGCTGCATCACAGGTTTCGACACCCACGAAAATCTGCTCAAAACCAACGACATCTACCGCGAGATCTTCACCATCCAAACCCAAGACTCTGGCGACTTCGACAAGCCGAAGTAGTTGAGGAAAGAGAGTGGAGAGAGGATGTAAACACTTGTTCTGTATGTTGCGTTGTCAACGCAACACATGAAATAACTAAGAACTAAAAATTTAACATAAATATCTATAAGACAATGAAACGAATTATTTATTGCTTTGCTGTGATGCTGGTGTGCTCATTAACTGCCAGCGCTCAAAAACAATTCACTCTTGAAGACCTGAACTTTGGCGGGAAGAACTACCAGAACATGATTCCACAGACCAAAAACCTCACGTGGCACGGCGACCTGCTTTACCACATGGAGAAAGACTCAATATGGGCTGTAGATACCAAGACAGGGAAAGAGAAACTGGCGTTCACCTCACAGCAAATCAAGGACTGGGCAGGCATTGACAAAGCTCCCAACCTCAAATGGGCATCATTCCCCTACCCCGACAAGCCTCTTATGCTCATCTATGGCAACAACAAACGCATACTCGTAGATATCAAAAACCACAAGGTAGAGTGGAGCCAAATCACAAATGATGAGTCCGATGCCGACTGGAACAAAAACAGCCGCAACACAGCCTACGTCAAGAACGACAATCTGTGGATAACAACCGCCAACGGCGGATATCGTCAAATCACCACCGACGGCTCACGCGATATAGTTTATGCTCAAAGCGTTCATCGTAATGAGTTTGGCATTGAGAAAGGCACCTTTTGGAGCAACAGCGGCGAGCGTCTCGCCTTCTACCGCATGGACCAGAGTATGGTCACTGACTATCCGCTCATCTCAGTCCCCGAGATTGACGACTCCACACAAGTGGAAGCCACTCCTGCCCCTGAAAAGTACCCGATGGCAGGACAGACTTCCCACAAAGTGCAGGTGGGCATCCTCGACATCGCTTCGGGCAAAATCATCTACCTCGACACTGGTGACCCAACCGACCGATATTTCACCAACATAGCCTGGAGCCCCGACGACAAGTTGGTTTACATGTTTGAGCTCAACCGCGACCAGAACGACTGCCACCTCGTGAGCTACGATGCTGCCACTGGCGCTAAAGTAGCCGAAATCTACCGCGAGACAAGCGACAAGTACGTTGAGCCAAGCAACCCCATTGTTTTCCTGCCTTGGGATGCCACCAAGTTTGTGATGCAGAGCCAGAAGGACGGTTACAACCACCTTTATCTGCACAATGCCGACGGCACGTTCGTCAAGCAACTCACTAGCGGCAAATGGGTGGTGATGGAGATGCTGGGCTTTGACACCGAAAACAAGGCTATCATTATCAGCAGCAACGAGATAAACCCTATTCAGAAGAACATCTTCAGCGTGGATGTTTCCACTGGCAAGCGCACTCGTGTTGATGAAGGTGGCAAAGGGTGGCATGGCGCAGTCCTCAATGACAATGGCACTTGGCTCGCCGACTACTACTCCGAGCCCGACGTGCCCCGCAACATCGCCATCGTGAGCACCGCTACTGGCAAGGCCATGCGCTACTTCACAGCTCCTGACCCCTGGGAGGGCTACAACGTGCCAGAGTACAGCTGCGGCACTATCAAGGCTGCAGACGGTGTCACCGACCTCTACTACCGTATGGTGAAACCCATCGATTTCGACCCCGCAAAGAAATACCCCACAGTGGTTTATGTCTATGGTGGACCTCACGCCCACAACGTTGATGCACGATGGAACTACTGTAGCCGCAGCTGGGAGACCTACATGGCGCAGAAAGGCTATCTGATCTTCATCCTCGACAACCGTGGCAGCGAGAACCGAGGCCGTGACTTTGAGCAGGCCACTTTCCGCCATCTTGGACAGGAAGAAATGAAAGACCAGATGTGCGGCGTCGATTATCTGCGCTCCCTACCCTACGTCGATATGGAGCGCCTGGGTGTGCATGGATGGAGCTACGGAGGCTTCATGACCATCAGTCTGATGACCAACTACCCCGATGTATTCAAAGTTGGCGTTGCTGGCGGACCGGTAATCGATTGGAAATGGTATGAGGTGATGTATGGCGAGCGCTATATGGACACCCCACAAAGCAACCCCGAGGGATATGCTCAAGCAAGCCTCATCCACAAGGCAAAAGACCTGAAAGGCAGACTGCAAATCATCATCGGTCTCAACGACCCTACCGTAGTGCCACAGCACGCTTACTCCTTCCTCAAAGCCTGCATAGGTGCCGACACTCAACCCGACTTCTACGTCTATCCCGGCCAAGGCCACAACATGCGCGGTCACCAAAGCGTCCACCTCCACGAACGCATCACCCGCTACTTCGAGGACTATCTCAAGTAAGGGAAGAAGGAAAGATGGATGAAGGGAAAAAGAATGAAGAGCATAGCTCATAGCTATTCCTAGCTACTCATAGCCATTCCTATCCACTCCTATTTAACTCCTTTGCATGAAAAAAGAAATCCCTGACTCATCGTCGGGGATTGCTTAACTAATTAACTTTCTAATACCATTAACATAAACCTTAAAACAATGAAAAGTATCGTCTCACGACGACAAAGATTTCATAACCTTAAAAAACTAATACCATGAAAACTGATGCAAAGGTATAGCATTTTGTGTTATAAAACATAATTTTCAAGCAGAAATCGTCAAAATTTAACCTCATTTAACAAAAATCGCGTGAAATTGCTGTTTTATAGCATATTTTTGCAACACAAAGAATGACAACCACATCATGTTTTTTCTCCATTTAATTCTAGAAATTACTTTGTCATTAAATATAAAGGTGGTAAATTTGCACTTTGTTTATACGTGACCACTTATGTCAAGGAGCTGCAAA
Source organism: Muribaculaceae bacterium (assembly GCA_017618355.1). GTDB lineage: Bacteria > Bacteroidota > Bacteroidia > Bacteroidales > Muribaculaceae > Sodaliphilus. The sequence continues at coordinate 11,976 of JAFZUL010000001.1, read as the reverse complement.
CTATTTTCTATCATTCTACTGGCGCTGATTGCGGCGCTGGCGATTGGGGCGTGCTCCTCGACAAAGCACGTGCCTGACGGCCAGCTTCTCCTTGATAAGACAAAAATCAATATCCTTGACAAGGAGAATAGCCCTGGAATCAGCACAAACGAGCTCATCAACTACCTGCGGCAGACCGAGAACCACAAGGTGCTAGGAGGATTCAAGATGCAGCTCGCCATCTATAACCTCTCGGGTAAAGACTCCACCAAGTGGTTCAACCGCTGGATTCAGCGCGTGGGTTCACCGCCTGTCATCTACGACTCCACCCTCACCATGGCAAGCGTCAATCAATTGCAGCGAGCGCTCATCAACAAAGGTTTCTTGAAGAACGATGTCACCAGCGAAGTCAAGCTCCTTCCAGAGAAGAAGAAGGCGCAGGTGACCTACAACGTCACCCTCAACAAACCTTACACCATCCGTTCCATTAAATATGACATCCCGAGCGATAGCTTGCGCAGCATAATCCTGAGCGACACTACCGACTTCCCCATAAAGACGCAGTCGCTACTTGACCACAACAAACTTGACGCCGAGCGAGAACTCATCGTACAGAGAATGCGCAACAACGGCTACTACGCCTTTAACAAGAACTATATCACCTTCCTCGCCGACACCGCTGCTGGCTCACGCGATGTGGATCTCACGCTCACCCTAAGCGAGAACATACAAGAGCTGCCACACATACCACAGACCGACACCCACCGACAGTTCTATGTGCGTAATGTGGTGTTTGTCACCAACTACGACGCAGTGACAATGCAAAACGGATTCTACGGCGACACCGTGACCTACAACGGCATTACCATGCTTTATGGCGACGACAAGTACATAGACAAACAAACTCTCTACGAAAGCTGCTTCATCAGGCCCTTGCAGCTCTACAACGCAAGCGATGTCGATCGCACCTATAAAGCTCTGGGTAGGCTGGGCATACTCAAGTTCATAAACATCGACATGAGGCCGTTCATGGATGTTGCTGGCGACTTGTGGGTTGACGCCTACATACTCCTCAACCGCGACAAGTCGCAAACCATATCCTTCTCGCTCGAGGGCACCAATAGCGAGGGAGACCTGGGATTTGGCATCGGTGCCGACTATCAGCACCGCAACATATTCAAGGGCTCGGAAATATTGAACGTCAAGTTCAAAGCATCCTACGAAAGCCTCTCGGGCGACCTCAGCGGTCTTATCAACGACAACTACAGTGAGTACTCGGGTGACGTGGGTATCACCTTCCCCAAGTTTAAGATGCCCTTCCTGCGCGAGAGCTTCAAGCGACGCATCCAGGCCTCTACCGAATTCATGACGAGTTTCAACTATCAAGAGAGGCCCGAATACACTCGCATCATTGCCGGTGCAGGATGGAAATACATTTGGAGCGAGCGCAATAACCAGACACGACACACATTCAACCTCATCGACATCAGTTATATCTTCCTACCAAAGAGCAAGATAAACTTCCTTGACAGCATTACCAACCCGCTGCTGCGCTACTCTTACGAGAACCACCTTATCATGCGCATGGGTTACACATTCTATAAGACCAACAAGCGCATGGTGAACCCGCTCACCACTGTCTTCCAGAACGACATCTACACCATAAGAGCCTCGGCCGAGACTGCTGGTAACCTGCTTTATGGAATCTCGCACCTCATTGGGCAGAAACGCGAAGAAGACGACAGCTACAAGGTATTTGGCACACGATATTCACAATACATAAAACTCGACGGAGACTTTGCCCTCACACACTATTTCAGCCAGCGAAGCTCGTTCGCCATTCACGCGGGATTTGGCATCGCCATACCCTATGGGAACAGCACTGTGCTGCCTTTTGAGAAACGTTTCTACTCAGGCGGAGCCAACAGCGTTCGCGGTTGGGGAGTTCGAACTCTAGGACCTGGAAGCTTTGACGGCAAGAAATCGCAAAACAGCTTCATCTACCAATGCGGTGACATCAGGCTCGACCTCAACATCGAATATAGATGCAAACTTTTCTGGGTGCTCGAGCTTGGAGCTTTCATCGACTGCGGCAATGTGTGGACGATTCGTGAGTATGAGAACCAACCAGGCGGAGTGTTCAAATTCAACAAGTTCTACGAACAGTTGGCGCTCTCCTACGGTCTGGGACTACGCATGGACTTCAACTACTTCCTGATGCGTTTCGATATGGGTATGAAGGCCCACAACCCCGCCTCGGGGCAAGAGCATTGGCCACTATTCACTCCAGAATTCAAACGCGACGCCGAGTTCCACTTCTCCATTGGATACCCATTCTAAAAACTGACAACTCATAACTGACAATTATAATGAAAAAACTAGCTATATTTGACCTTGACGGCACTTTGCTCAATACCGTCAAAGACCTTGGTGAAGCGGCAAATTATGCCCTCGACCGAAACGGATTCCACACCCACAGCATCGCCTCCTATCCCTTTTTCGTGGGCAACGGAGTGAGGCGACTAATCGAACGTGTGCTCCCCGAGGACGCGCGCAAGAAAGAGACGGTGGTTGAGGCCATGCTCAAAGATTTTAAGGAGTACTACGACCAAAATAATACCAAGCGCACCAAGCCCTACGACGGCATCAATGAATTACTGCTCGAGCTGCAGGAGCGGGGCGTTAAACTCGCTGTGGCAAGCAATAAATACCAGAGCGCCACAACCACCATTATCAACCATTTCTTCCCCGACATCGAGTGGCTAGCAATAGAGGGACAGCAAGAAGGAATTCCTGTCAAGCCCGACCCATCCATTCTATTTGTGATACTCGCCAAAGCTGCCATCGCCAAGAGCGACACCATCTATATTGGCGACTCCGGACTCGACATGGAAGCCGCCCGCCGTGCCTGCGTCGATTCAGTGGGTGTGACTTGGGGATTCCGACCAGAGAAAGAGCTGAAAGAATACCACGCCAACGTCATCATCAATAAGCCCCAAGACATATTGCCAATTATTGAGAACGGAATACCACTCTAAAAGGTTATTGGTCATAGTTGAGCACCTCCAGAATCTCCAGTTGTCGCCTCTCCCCTATCACCCCTGTTTTTTTCTTACGAAAAAATCGCGAAACACTTGCACAGGTCAAAAAATAGTACTAATTTTGCATCGCTTTTCCGAAAAAAGCACGGGTGCTTAGCTCAGCTGGTTCAGAGCATCTGCCTTACAAGCAGAGGGTCGGCGGTTCGAATCCGTCAGCACCCACCTCGAAGGACGACAGCGATGTCGCCCTTTTTTATTAATACTAAACAAAACTATGCGCAAAACAATCATCGACTCAATTCTTGCAGGCATCTGCATCTCGCTCGGCGGAGTCGCCTTCCTAAAGGTGGGAGGCATCGTCGGAGCAGTACTTTTCTCCTTCGGTCTTATCACAGTAGTGTGCTACAAGATGAAGCTCTACACTGGCGTGAGCGGATTTGTTGAGACCAAGCAAGACTGGATTGAGTTGCCTATCATAATCCTTGGCAATATTGTGGGATGTGCACTCGTCGCCGCAGCCATAAAGACTGCCATTCCCGAACTCGTCGAAAAGGCACAGGGCATCGTGGACGGACGCATCGACAAAGGCTTCTGGAACGTGACGTTGCTCGCCATCTTCTGCGGTTTTATCATGACCACCGTTGTCAACTTTGCCCGACAGAAGATGTGGTTGCCGCTGCTCTTCGGCATACCATTGTTCATCATGTGCGGTTTCGTTCACAGCATTGCCGACGCCTTCTACTACACTCTAGCGCTCGACTGGTCCCAATGGACATCTCAAGCCCTTATCGTTTATCTGGCTTCAATCATTGGCAACTTCATCGGCTGTAACCTCTACCGCACTCTTCAACTTGCCGCACCAAAAAACAATGCATAATAACACCTCTGAAATCATGCGCTGGAAAACCCTCAATAGCAAATATCTCATCCGTCGTCCGTGGCTTACCGCACGTCGCGATGTGGTGCAGCTGCCTAACGGTGAAATCAACGACGAGTTCTACGTGCTCGAATACCCCGACTGGATAAACGTCATCGCCATAACCGACGACGATCACTTTGTCTTCGTAAGGCAATACCGCTACGCTCTCGACCTAGACTCCACTGAGCTTTGCGCAGGAGTCATAGAGCCTGGCGAGACACCAGAGCAAGGCGCACGACGCGAGCTTCTGGAAGAAACAGGATACGGCGGCGGTGAGTGGCAAGAGATTATGACCATAGGCCAAAATCCAAGCACCTGCAACAACCTCACACATTGCTTTATAGCGACAGGAGTGAAAAAATTACAGGATCAGCAACTCGACCGCACCGAAGACATCGAGGTTCTCCTCCTCACCCGCCAAGAAGTTTTAGACCTTCTCAACAGCAATACCTTAAAGCAAGCCCTTATGCTCGCTCCACTCTGGCGCTACTTTTACAATGCAGAATAAATAAGGATGTGTTAATCTCGCACAACAATACTACGTCCCACGCTGCTATTTGTCAGCGTGGGACAGTTCATTTATGCATCATTCATTGCGAATCAAGCATTCTCTAATGATGAGACTACTGCATCGTAGGCTTTTTGGGTAAGTTCTTGGAGAGTGCCAAACTGTTCAGGCGGAATTGGCTCATGGATAGTAAGAGTAATAGTCCCTGGCTCTACGTGGAACATAGTGCGTGACATCACCTTATAGGAGCCATTAATGGTAATTGGCACGATGGGGAGACCAAACTCCTTTGCGAGTCGGAATGCGCCGTGCTTGAAGGGATGAATGTTACCGTCGTCAGTGCGTCGTCCTTCGGGGAAGACGACAATCGACATGCCCTTTACAAGGCGCTTCTTGGCGTCGGTCATGGTCTTTACAATGCCTCGCGCCGAGTGGTTATCGACCATAATGTGTCCAGCCATGTGGCATGCCCACCCCACGAGAGGGAAGTTGTGCAATCCCTTACGCATCATCCACTTGAAGTTGTGGCCGAGGTAGCCATAGATAGAGAAGATGTCGTAAGCGCCTTGATGGTTAGCGACGAAGACATAGGCGCTGTTGCGGTCTATAAGGTTGCGGTTCTCGACTCTGACTTTCACCCCGAAGAAGAAGCACATAGATCTTGCCCACCACTTGGCTGGGTAGTAGCCCCAATAGTTGCTATCAAAGACACATCCAATGATTGTGACAATACAAGTGATTATTGTGATAACCAGCACGATAGGTGCCGCAATGCAATAGTGATATATGCGATACAGAATGTTCATGCTAATGTGATTGTTGTTTCGTAGGGGCAAAGATAATAAATAGTTTTCAGTTTTTAGTTATTAGTCATTAGTTTTTTAATTTATAGGAGTTAAAAAATCCACGAGACTCACTACTGTGGTCTCGTGGACTTTAACGTGTGCAACTTTGCATTTTTTCCTTTGCACTTGATACTTTGTCCTTTTTGCACCTTACTTCTCCTCCTGCTCTGGGGCAATGAGTTTGTAGCCCTTGCCGTGGATGTTGATAATCTCAATCGACGGATCGGCCTTGAGGTGCTTGCGCAACTTGGTGATATAAACGTCCATACTGCGGGCATTGAAATAGTTGTCATCAATCCAGATGGTCTTCAGGGCGAAGTTACGCTCAAGAATCTCATTGACATGTGCGCACAGCAGACTCAGCAACTCGCTCTCCTTGGTTGTGAGCTTGGTTGACATATCGTCGATGATGAGCACCTGCTTCTGGGTATCAAAGGTGAACTTACCAATCTTGTACATGGTGATTTCTTTGCCCTTCTTGCCTTTCACGCGGCGCATGATGGCGTCGATGCGCATCACGAGCTCCTCCATCGAGAATGGCTTAGTGATATAGTCGTCGGCACCAATCTTGAAGCCCTCGAGGATGTCTTCCTTCAAAGCCTTAGCGGTAAGGAAGATCACGGGAACGTCGCTATTGATGGTGCGTATTTCCTGAGCAAGCTGGAAACCGTCTTTCTTTGGCATCATGATATCAAGCACGCAGATGTCGTACTTGCCTTTAAGGAAGGCCTTGTATCCGCTTTCGCCATCGGCGTAGAGGTCGGCATTGTAGCCTTTGGCCTGTAAGTACTCTCTTAACAACATGCCAAGATTCTCGTCATCTTCGCATAAAAGAATTCTCAATTTTTCGTCCATAGTGTTTTCTTATTTATAAAGTGGTAATTTAATAATGAATTTCGAACCTTTACCCACTTCGCTCTCGGCCTTGATGGTGCCGCCGAAGAGAGTTATCATTTTGTGGACATAGGCTAGGCCCAGTCCAAAGCCTTTCACGTCGTGGCGATTGCCGGTCGATACGCGGTAGAATTTCTCAAATATCTTCTTCAGGTCGTCGCGCTTGATGCCAATGCCATTGTCCTCAACAACGATGGTGATGTGGGAGTCGTCGGGGTTACTGGTCGAGACGGTAAGGCTAGGAGCCACATCCTCGCGGCGATACTTGATGGCATTGTCAAGGAGATTGAAGATTACGTTAGTAAAGTGCATCTCATCAACATTGACGATGGGGTCGTCGCTGTTAAGATTGGCAGTGATTGTGCCGCCAAATTTCTCAACCTTGAGCTTATAAGTGTTCACCACACTGTAGATTACCGAGTCGGCATCCACCTCTTGGAGCTTCATCGTTGCACTTGTGCGGTCAAACATCGACATCTGCAGCACCTTCTCCACCTGGAAGCGCAAGCGCTTGGTCTCATCCTTGATAACCGTAGAGGCCTGCTTCAGCAATGCCGGACTCTTGACCACCGCCTCATCGTCGAGCATCTGTGCTGCTAACGAAATAGAGGATATAGGGGTCTTGAATTCGTGGGTCATATTGTTGATGAAGTCGTTCTTTATCTCGCTCAATTTCTTCTGCCTGAAAATGAGGATGATGGTAAAGATAAAGAGCCCCATGAGCAGGAAGGTGAAGAGCAGCGACGGCAGCATGAAGCGTACCGACGAGAACACATAATCGCTCTTCGAAGGGAACACTACTTTTAGGGTGGCATAGCTACCGTTGGGGCTGTTAGGGAAGAGAATCTGAGAATAGACATTGTCGTCCTTCTTCACGCTCTGCTCATAGCCCGCGGTGCAGTAGTTTATCGCCGCCGACTGGTTGACAACAGCAAACTCAAACGGCATATTAAGACCATTGCGCTGAAGCTCCTGGTCGATATATACGCGTACTAGCGACGAGTCGGCGCGCTCGGCGATGGGACGGTCGCTGGCATGCTCCAAGATATTGAGAATTACCTCGTTGAGCAGAGCCTTTTGATACAGATACTCGCCTTTTAAGATTTCCTGACGGTTGCGTTCATTGCCAAAACGGGGCGACAGGCTGTTCTTGCCAGTATCAAAACGCGTACTGGAACCACCGTTAAACGAGCCGCCGCCATTTAAATCTATGTCTTTGCTGAACTGGACACCGTTAATGCCCCTCATTTTGGCCTGCGAGTTGTCAAGATGCTTGTCGAGGAAATATTTCGTCTCGTCACGCTCCAGATTCGATGCCACGTTGTAGAGGCTCAGTGTCACCAACTCACGGAAGTGATCGTTGCGCATTTTTACCATCTTCTCAATATACATGATTTGCATGAACAGCAACCCAAGCAGAGTCACCGCCATCAATATCGTTATGAGCCAAATGGTAGATTTTTTCATTTCTGAGTCATCTAAAACGTCCAAAAAAAAGTCGTTAATGCAACAAAAATAGCCTTAATCTGTTAAGAAACGACCCAAAATTAACTTTACGGTGCAAAATTAACAAAACTATGTGAAATTAAAAAATTTTGAGCAATTTTTTTCTAAAAAAATATTTTTTTACAGTTTGGAGCCTAAAAATAAGGGAAAGAATAAAGAAGAGAAAAAGAAAACTCGGGGGGTTATCCTCGAGTTCATAATAGTTTCTTATACCTAATAAACTAAGACAAATAGATTGTCTCAAGATCCATAGGCACATGGATGTTGCCGGAGAAGACGGAGCGGGCCTCAGAGGTGTAGTTGTCACGACGCGCCATCAGGCGGGTGTCTTCAGTGTGATATAGAAGAAGGTTCTTTACACCGAGTTCCTGGGCTAGCTTGCCGGCGTCAATGACGGTGCTATGGTGCTTCTCGTAGGGGCGGAACTGCTCACGGTCGCGGTACATGCAGAATGCCTCGCACAGCAGCCAATCGCAGTCTCTTACATATCGCTCGCTCACGGGATTGTAAGGCTCGTCGCCGAGGCACACCACACGCCTACCGTCAGGCATCAGCGCGCTGAAGCCGTATTGAAGAGTCTTGTCAGAGCCTATGTCGAAAAATGTGACGCGCATATCGTCGATGTCTATAGTCTCGCCATCAGTGACCTCGCGCAGCATGATTGTATTGCCAACCGCCGCCATAATCTTAGCAGGTATCATGATGTTGCACATCGTCTCGAGAGCCTGACGCACCTCGCGGTGGCAGTAGATATTGAAAGTTCCGTGGTATTTACCCTTGTAGAGCAGCGGCGAGATTTTGCGTATGAGCCAAATCACGCCCATTATATGATCGGTATGCACATGGGTAACGAAGAGGTGATGAATCTGCGTATAGTCAATGCCCGCACGATAGAGTTGGCGGAAGATACCATTGCCGCCACCTGCATCCACCATCAGCTGCCCAGCCTCCGATTTAAGATAGAAACAGGTGTTATAGCACCGAGTGCACATCGCACTCCCCGTGCCCAGCATTTTTATGTATTGACTATTACCCATTATTGATTCATAGTTTTCATAGCTATTCCTAGTCATTCCTAACTATCCCTAAAACTTATCACTTAACCTTGGGTATCTCAATAGCAAATGTCGTCCCCTTGCCCACTTCGCTCTCCTTCACATAAATCTTGCCGACGTGGTATTCCTCAATAATGCGCTTCACGAGCGTCAAGCCCAGACCCCAGCCGCGCTTCTTTGTGGTAAAGCCAGGATTAAACACGTTCTTGAAGTTCTTGCGGGCAATACCTTTTCCGGTGTCCTTTACATAGAGATGCGCATGCTTATCGTCGCTCGTCACCACAATGTCGATGCTTCCCTCGCCCTCCATGGCATCGACGGCGTTCTTGGTAAGGTTCTCCATCACCCACTCAAAAAGTGGTTGGCAGAGCATCACGCCGCAATTCTTCTCGCCATCGGTGTGGACGGTGAGCGTCACATGCTTGGGAATGCGGGTGCGCATGTAGGCCAAGCTAGTCTCCACCGCCTCATTGATGAACGTGAGCTCCTTGTCGGGCATAGAGCCGATTTTCGAGAAGCGGTCGGCGATTACCGAAAGGCGATGCACATCGGTATTCATATCTGAGATTATCTCCTTGTCGATGCCCAACGAATCAAGCATCTGAGTCCATGCCATAAGCGAAGAGATAGGGGTGCCAAGCTGGTGAGCTGTCTCCTTTGATAGTCCAACCCACACACGGTTCTGTTCCGCACGCTTAACACTTATGAGCGCAAAATAAGCGATGCCTAGGAACAGCAGCATCACAGCAAGCTGGATGTAAGGGTAATAAGCGAGCCTACGCAGCACATCGCTGTCTTCGTAGTAGAGCATCTGATGCGTGTCCTTGTCAATCTCAATCTCGATTTTGTTGGATGAGTTGCGCAGTTTCTGCAACTTCTTGGCTAGGAAGTCTTTATTCACTTGAGAATACTCATCAAGCATTTTGGCGGTGTCGGCAGGCTCGGGAAGCTTGAAGTTGCGCTGCTCAATAATGTTTTCCTGATCATCGACAAGCAACACGGGGATATTCTGGTTGCCACGGATGATGCGGAAAAGGAAATCCACGTCGGTATCGGTCGATGTGGTGAGTTCGCGAGTGGCGTCAGCCCATATCTCCATGCGCTCGCGCTCCTGTTTAGCGAGGTCTTTTACCAAACTGTTGGAGAAATAGATAAACACCGCCACCAGTATCAGCGACACTGCCAGCAGCGCCATCTTCCAGATGCGACGAGAGTCATATATATTGCGCAAATTCATCTTTCAACAAGAATTGAACTGCAAAGATAGTGCATGCCGAGCGAAAAAACAAACTTGTTAGAGTTTTTCCGAGGCATCATTCAGAAAACTAGAACTCTTGGTCAATCAGTTCAATGAACATTGAGCGCACTTCACGCACCACTATCATGCGGCGATGCTCGCCCACCATCTGGCTCATATACAGTTCAAAACCCTCGTCGGTCATTGCAAGTCCCTGCAACTCGGGCAATGCGTTCATGAAATCGGCCTTGTCACCTGGCGTCCATAGCCAGCCGCGACTCTTATCAACCACGGCATATTGATCGTACGTAGATACAAGGCGGTTGCCGATGAAGCAGGCAATAACTGCCAGTGCCTGGTTACCCTCGGGCTTGAATTCCACGGCATAGAGTTTGCGATCGCTAGACTCCAGGTCAGCAAGCCACCGCGCATTTTTGATGGCACGGCCGCCAAAGTACTCGCTCACCACCTGTTGTCGCTCCTTCTCCATGGGTTTGACGCGCTCTGGGTATTTCCAGCGCACAAACGACTTCATCTCATGAGTGGCGAGATAGTCGTCGGTAGCGATTATTGGGAACAGCTCATTGTCTTTGTAGCCACGAAACATTGTCTTGATAGCCTTGGCGTTGTTGAGCGCATAGACACAAGCATCGCCACTGCTTTTGAGGCTTGCATCGCCCACTTGCCCCTTAAATACTATATGACGATAACTGGTAGCATCTAGCATCATCTGGGCATGCGTCGTGAACTCATTGCGCTTATAGTCGGCGTATGCAAGCACTGGCAACTGAGAGAGCGTAATGTCCTCGCTGGCATTGAGATATGTTCCAATCTTTCGGAAAGGCTTCCACTCCATCGTCTCGGAGTTATATATCTGTGCCTCCTGATTCTTTTTCAGACCCTTATCCAATTCTTTCTGCACTTTGTTGAGCTTCATTTCCTTACCATTTCTATCAAGATAGACCTCACGGCCATCAACATTCTTCATGGTAAAGCCCAGCTCTTGCAGCTCACAGCCAGCAAAACGGTAAAACTGCGCGCCCACTATCTCGCTAGAGCTATTGCTGCTTGTAACTATCATCACACCTTTGCGCATCGCTAGGTCAACATGCTCTCCTGCAGCGTTATAGCCCACATCAAGCAATTTGTTGATACCGCGGGCACACGAGAAGAGACAGCCATAGGCCTCGTCAAAGGTGCTCACCCAAAGCAAGTCCACCTCGCCATTTCCAGTGGGTATCAAGCAGAATTTCTCAGGACGCTGATGATTCTTGGCATGCGACTGAGTAAAATCCTGGATGATTCGAGCCATATTGTAGGCATAGGGCTCAATAACTTTCGACTCATCATTTTGTGCAATCGCCCCAAAAGCAAAAGCACAGAGTATCAACAAAGTAACAAAAAATCGACCTAATTTCATATTATCGAGATTGATAGTGAAAACACTATATTTTGATTGAAAAAGAATGAAAAGGTTTAAAAGAAAGAAATTAAAGGAGAAAAGGAGGGAAAGGAAGAAAAGAATCCAGGGCGCTGTTGATGTATTGCGCCGTAAGCACGGCGTTCGAGGGCGTGGAGGAAACAAAAAAAGAGGACTCAAGATTGCTCCTGAATCCTCTCCTTAGGGGGCGATTACCTACTCTCCCACTTTCGCAGTACCATCGGCGTGGTGAGGCTTAACTTCTCTGTTCGGAATGGGAAGAGGTGGGACCCTCACGCTATCATCACCTTATTTTCTCTTCTTCTGGCCCTCGGACCGGCTAGCGGGGAGGCCAGTGATGCCTTGAGGCATGACAGGGAACGCTCGGAGCGCCCTCGCGGGCAGCGAAGCGGATAAATCTCAAGTCGAGCCAGCAACCGCGCGGCCTCTGACTGAAGTGCCGCATCGGCTGTTTCTTCTTTCTTTTCTCTTTGGGCACTCAAGCCCAGGAAAGTCCTCGGGTGATTAGTACGGCTCGGCTGAACGTGTCGCCACGATTGCACCTGCCGCCT
>JAFZUL010000022.1 GCA_017618355.1 Muribaculaceae bacterium | reverse complement strand
GGTTTATCTCATACACCCTGAGATTAACCAGCAGACCCGCACTTTCCAAGTGGAAATCACCATCAACAATGGTGCGGGAAAGGTTAGCGCAGGTATGTTTGCCAGAGTGAAATTCAACTATGGCACCGAAAAACACATCGTGGTTCCCGACAAGGCCATCGTGAAGATGCAAGGCTCGGGCAAGCGATTTGTTTATGTTTATAAAGAAGATGGCACTGTGGCATATACCGAAGTCGAGCTAGGCATGCGCCTCAAGGACCGTTACGAAATCTTGAGTGGTCTCAATGATGGCGACCGCGTGGTGGTGGCAGGACAATCCAAGCTTACCAATGGCGCCAAAGTAAAACTCAACGATAGGAAGAAATAATTCATAAAACTTTTCTCCACTATAACATAATTATATAACGTAAATAAACATCATAATATAACCTTTTATGAGTCTTTATTCCAGTTCGGTGAAGCGACCAGTGACGACAATCCTCATCTTTGTGGCTGTCGTTATCCTCGGTCTGTTCTCACTACAGAAATTGCCTATCGACTTGTATCCCGACATTGATACTAACACTATCATGGTTATGACCAGCTACTCGGGAGCAAGTGCCGAAGATATTGAGCAGAATGTCACTCGACCACTTGAGAACTCTCTCAACTCGGTGGAGCACCTCAAGCACATCACCTCAAGTTCAAAAGAGAATATCTCTATTGTGACCCTTGAGTTTGAATATGGTTACGATATCGACGTTCTCACTAATAACGTGCGAGACAAGCTTAACATGGTTTCGAGTATGCTGCCCGATAACGCCAATACTCCCATTATCTTCAAGTTCTCGAGCGACATGATTCCTATCGTGCTACTTTCGGCACAAGCACATGAGAGTGTTCCGGGTCTGTATAAGATTCTCGACGAGAATGTCGCCAACTCTCTTGCACGTGTCGATGGTGTAGGTTCGGTCTCTATTATGGGTGCTCCAAAACGTGAGGTGCACGTTTATATTGACCCTCTCAAGCTTGAGGCTTACCACTTGAGCATCGAGACTATAGCCCAACTCATTGGCGCAGAGAACCGCAACATTCCTGGTGGTACGTTCGATATTGGTAGCGAGACTTACGCGTTGAGGGTGCAGGGTGAATTTGAGGATCCTAGAGAGATTGCTAACATAGTTGTTGGCGCATCTAATGGAGCAGCAATTCACTTGAGCGATGTGGCACGTGTTGACGATTCCCTCGAGGAACGTGCCCAGGAGACCTTCACCAATGGCGTGCGTGGTGCCATGATTATCGTTCAGAAGCAAAGTGGCGCCAATTCGGTAGAGATTTCTAATCAAATTCAGAAACAGCTGCCGCACATCCAGAAGAACCTGCCTGCCGACATCAAGCTCGACTACATTGTAGATACCAGCGACAACATCCGCAACACTATCGCCTCTCTTGTTGAGACGGTGCTGTTTGCGCTGCTGTTTGTGGTAATTGTGGTGTTCTTCTTCCTCGGACGTTGGAGGGCAACAGTTATTATCGTACTTACCATCCCAATCTCACTTATCGCCTCGTTTATCTACCTATATGCATCTGGCAACTCCTTGAATATGGTGTCGCTATCAGCGTTGTCAATTTCTATCGGTATGGTGGTTGACGATGCCATTGTGGTACTTGAGAACGTGACGACGCACATCGAACGAGGAGCCGACCCGAAACAGGCGGCCGTGCATGGCACAAACGAGGTGGCAATCTCGGTAATCGCCTCAACACTGACGCTTATCGCCGTGTTCTTCCCATTGACGCTTATCACTGGTATGACTGGTGTGTTCTTCCGTCAGTTAGGTTGGATGGTGACCATCATGATGATTATCTCCACCACAGCTGCTCTCTCGCTCACCCCAATGCTATGTAGCAAAATGCTCAGGCTCAAAAGAACTGAGAACAAATACTTCACCAAGTTCTATGGACCAATCGAGAAGGTTCTCGACAAGCTCGATGACGGCTTCGCTTGGTTGCTCACTCACTGTGTGCGCCACCGTTGGATAACTTCGCTTGTGGTGCTGGGTGTGTTTGTCGCTTCGATGTTCTTGATGAAGTTTGTGGGTAGCGAGTTCTTCCCGACTATGGATAATAGCCGTTTGGGAATTAATCTTGAGCTGCCTATTGGAACACGCGTTGAAGTTGCAAAAGATGTGAGTGAGCGACTTTACAAAGAGTGGACCGAGAAGTATCCCGAGATAAAGGTGTTCAACTACACTGTGGGACAAGCTAGCAGCGACAACACGTTTGGCTCTATGCAGAGCAACGGTTCGCACATCATCTCCATGAACCTGCGACTTGTCAACCCAAGCGAGCGTGATAGAAGCATCACAGAAATTGCGGGTCTCATGCGTGAAGACCTCAAGCATTACCCCGAGCTGAAGAAAGCCCTCGTAAACGTGGGTGGCCAACGAGGAGGCGGCATGACTGGACAGTCGGCGCTGAATTATGAAATCTACGGCTTCGACTTCGAGAAGACCGATAGTGTGGCCCAGCAGCTAAAACGTATCTTGGAGAATGTAAAGGGTGCCGCCGATATCAACATCAGCCGAAGCGACTATCAACCCGAATACCAGGTGGACTTCGACCGTGAGAAACTGGCGCTTTATGGCCTGAATCTCTCGACGGCTGCAACCTACATTCGTAACCGCATCAACGGTAATACGGCAAGCTATTTCCGTGAGGATGGTGATGAGTACGACATCAAGGTGATGTATGACCCAGAGCATCGCCAATCGCTCCAGGATATAGAGAACATCACCCTATATAATGCCATGGGCAACGGCATTAAGCTCAAGGAAGTAGGTAAAGTGGTGGAGAGATTCACGCCTCCAACTATTGAGCGTAAAGACCGCGAGCGCATTATCACTGTTTCTACTGTTGTTCAAGACCGACCGATGAGTGAGGTGATCGCCGATGCACAGCCCGAAATCGACAAACTGGATCTTCCAAGTGGAGTAATCATTGAACTTAGTGGCTCCTACGAGAACCAGCAGGAATCGTTCAGCGACATGGGTGTTTTGGCGGTGCTTATCATTATTCTGGTATATATCGTGATGGCGGCACAGTTTGAGTCGTTCACCTATCCGGCAATCATCATGAGTTCTATCATGTTTGCATTCTCAGGTATTGTACTCATTCTGCTCTTGACAGGCACCAACCTGAACATGATGTCGATGATTGGAGCCATCATGCTTATCGGTATTGTGGTGAAGAACGGTATCGTGCTTATCGACTACATAACTCTTAACCGAGAACGTGGAATGAGTGTTAGAAGAGCTGTGATTGATGGTGGCAAGTCGCGTCTTCGTCCTGTGTTGATGACTTCGCTCACAACAATTCTTGGTATGGTGCCTATGGCAGTTGGCACTGGTGAGGGTGCCGAGATGTGGAGGCCAATGGGTATCGCCGTTATTGGTGGTTTGACATTCTCAACTGTTCTTACATTGCTCTTCGTGCCCACAATGTACACCATCTTTGCCTACAACGGCATTAAGCGCACTCGCAAGAAGTTGCACAAGTCACAAGCCAAGCAGGCTAAGAAGCAAACCGAAGAAGTATAATCTTTATAGCAATAATTTATATGAAAGCGATATTTATATCTTTCGACCAAGCCTACTATGAGAGAATTATCGAGATGCTCTACAAGAGCGGGTGCCGTGGATTCACAGCATTCAACGATGTGGTAGGACGTGGCTCAAACACTGGCGACCCGCACTACGGCACTCACGCCTGGCCCTCCCTAGTGCAAGGCATACTCACCGTCGTGGAGGCAGCACGCGTAGATACCGTTCTTGAAAAACTTCATGAGATGGACCTCGCCACTCCAAAATTGGGTCTGAGAGCCTTCGTCTGGAATATCGAAAAGTCGATATAGAACAAAACTTTATACTAACCTAGATTGCACTCTGAGTAAAAAATGCTCAGAGTGCAGTTTTTTACCTAACAAAATTCAAAAAAAACACAAAAAAGATTTTAAATTCAAATTTAATGCTTATATTTGCGCATCGCAAAAAAATTAACCTAAGCTCAAAGTAAAAAGATATATTTATATTCACAATTATTTATTCACTTAAAACAAAAAATCATTATGAAGAAAACATTAACTCTTCTTTTTGCATTTGTTGCATTTGCGGCTTTTGCTGCTCCTGGAGGTGCCAGTGCTGGCAAACCCACCGCTGAACCTTTCGACCCTAACAAGATTTACATGGATGCTCAAATGGGCGATCCAATCGAGATGGGCGATATCCAACAAGCTCCTGAAGGTCTTCAGGCTATCATGATTGAGAGATGGGCACAGAAGCTCAAAGCAACTCCCAACTTCCCCGCAACTACTGTTGACGATCTGGTAGGCGGTTACGATTTCGTTTATCGCCAGTACACTGGCGGTTTTACGACTCAGCCCGACACAATTTCTAACAACTACACCTTCCAGCGTGACACAGTGGACAACATTGATGTTTTGGGCATCAACAAGGTTGCCGACGACAGTGTACGCATTACAGGCATGTTCCTGTTCCCCGTTGGCGCTAAAATGGGCACCAGCGGCAACTACACTACTCTTACACTAGACGACACACATCCCGTTTACTACCACAGCACTTATGGTGCTTGCAACCTTAGGGGTGTATGGTATTATGAAGGCGACGAAACCTATAGCGCTGGCTGGTATATTGGCGATGTCATGGGCTACCTTCTTGAACAAGGTATCTTGTTCGAACCCGACGTGCACTTCTATATGGTCATCGCTAGCGGCAGTTATGCAGGCTACCGTCTCGGCTGGATTTACGAGCCAAGCAGCTACATGGTGCCCGACACCGACTACAACGGCTTGATGACATTCAACTACACAAGCAATCAAGCTACCAATGCCGGTCTTACCCCAACTTATGACTATCCTGTTATCCTCACAGAGGACGAGAACTATGTTGTTACCGTTGAAAACTTCGCTGGCGTTGCTACCAACCCTGTAACCATCAATCTTGAGGAGGGCAGAACTTGGACAGCCGATAATGACATTGTTCTCTACAGCAACAACAACTACAACTACGTGCTCTATGGTCTTGATGGCAACACTGCTATTGACCTTATCGGTACTGGAACCGAGAAGGTTCTCACCTTCGGCTCTGAATGGACTGGCTGGGATCGAGACGCTGGATACTGGATTGGCCGACGCAGTGCCACTACAATCACTCTGATTAGCGATGATGAGTTCGTTTATCCAGGCGAGGAGCCAACTGGCATGACCGAGTTCTATTTGGTTGGAACATTCAACAACTGGAGCCAGGAAAATGGCATGCTTGCTTTCACTGGGAATGAGGCAGGTGATGAATATACCATTACTACTGAACTAGAGACAGGTGCTGAATTCAAGGTAATCACTCCCGACGGAGATGGTTGGAAGTGGTTCGGTGGCCAAGATGACAATAGCGTTGGTTACTTCCTCATCACCAATGATATTGAAGAAGTAGCACTTGTTGATGGTGCAAACCTTAAGGTTGAAGAGGGAGGCGAATATACCTTTACAATTAAGGAAGCTGTTGCTGCACCTGTAGGTAAGGCTGTAAACGAGCCTCTCGTTATGACTGTTAGCAAGACTTCTACAGCTATAGAAACTATCACTACCAATAATGTTGATAATAATTGGTACAACCTCCAGGGCCAGAAGTTCAATGGTATGCCAAGCGTTCCCGGCATCTACATCAACAACGGCAAAAAGGTTATTGTTAAATAATAAATTTTAGCCTGACAGATTTAAAAGATGCATCCCCAAAAAAGGGGTGCATCTTTTTTGTTCAAACTCTTGATGAAAAGCAAAAAAATGACTAACTTTGCGCCAACTTTTTCAAAAAACTCCACCTATGGAAGATATTACTATCAAAGGACTCACATTTGAGCCTTATATCTCTCGAGAGGAGATTGCCAAGCAAGTTGAGCGTGTGGCAGCCGAAGTGAAGCGCGACTGCGTGACCGACTCCCCAATTTTTGTGTGCGTCTTAAAAGGCGCATTTATGTTTGCCGCCGACCTTTATCGTGCAATTGACATGCCCAAGAGCGAGATTGCTTTCATCCGTTACAAGTCCTATTCAGGCACTGAATCGACAGGTGAGATGAATAAAATCTTGGGGCTGAACGATGATGTTGAGGGTCGTGAAGTGATTATCATCGAAGACATTGTTGACACAGGCCTCACGGCGCACGCTTTGAGACAAGACATTGAGGCGATGAACCCCATGAGCGTGAAGATGGTGACATTGCTATTCAAGCCAGATTCGTTAAAGGTAGGAAAGGTCCCCGAATATGTGGGCTTTAAGATTCCACCCAAATTTATCATTGGCTATGGTCTCGACCTCGACGAGCAGGTGCGCGGCCTAAGCGACATATACGTGCTAAAGAAAGAAGAATAAAAACATCAACTTATTAAATACCAAAAGAATATGCTGAATATTGTAATATTTGGTGCACCTGGCTCGGGCAAGGGCACACAGAGCGAGAACCTGATTGAGCACTACAAGTTGTTTCACATCTCTACTGGCGACGTGCTGCGCGACCACATCCGCCGCGGTACAGAACTTGGCAGGACTGCCAAGGAGTTCATCGACCAGGGGCAACTCATCCCCGACGAACTGATGATAGGCATTCTTGCGCAAGTTATTGACGACAACAAGGAACTAGCGCAGAATGGCGTTATCTTCGACGGTTTTCCACGCACTATTCCTCAGGCCGAGGCATTGGAGACTCTGCTCAACGAGCGCGGCACCTGCGTGAGTGCTGTAGTTGGACTTGAAGTTCCTGAGCAAGAGCTTATCGACCGCCTAGTGAAGCGTGGACTGATGAGCGGCCGTAGCGACGACAACGAGGAGACCATCAAGAAGCGTCTTGACGTTTACCACAACCAGACCTCCCCACTGCAGGAGTTCTATATGGAGAAAGGTCTCTATAAAGCCATCAAAGGCATCGGCACCATTGACGAAATCTTTGAAGACATCAAAGCCGCAATCGACTCTATCAAGGCATAATTCATAATGCATAATTGAGGGTGTGTCAAAATGCTGGTTTAGTGCGCTTCGCGCAGAAATCAAACAAATCATATCAAATCAAACATTATTTAATTCTTTGATTTAAAATAGAATAATTATTTGTTATATTTGGAATAATTTGAAAGATTTCTCACGCGTAGCGTGACTCCTCTATTTTGACACATCCTCCTTTTCTTTCTTTCTTTCTTTCATTGTGGCGGGCATCTACATCCACATTCCTTATTGCAAGAGCAAGTGCATCTATTGCGATTTTTACTCAACCCCTGTGGTTGAGACTATGGAGCAGTATGTGCATTCGCTGCTTTGTGAGGCAAAATTGAGGCGAGAAGAGATTGTAAACAGCTCCCCCTCTAAGATAGAGGGGGCGGGGGGGAGTATGCCCTCCCAGAGCAATGACCGTTCTATTATCCCACAATTCACAACCCTCTATTTGGGCGGTGGCACGCCATCGGTGATGCCCGTAGAGCTATTAAGCGCTCTCATCAATGGACTGAGTGAAATTTTTGACCTGAGCCTAGTGGAAGAATTCACCATCGAGGTCAATCCTGATGATGTGACGCGCGAATATGTTGAGGAACTGCGGCAACTCGGCGTAAATCGCGTGAGCATGGGAGTGCAGAGCTTCAACGATGGTGATTTGCTAACCATCAACCGTCGCCACTCCGCTCAGCAGGCAATAGATGCTGTTGATGCCATCAAAGAAGCTGGCATCAGCAACGTGAGCATCGACCTTATATATGGTCTGCCTGGGCAAACTCTCGACTCATGGCAACATAATGTGGAGCAGGCAATAGGCCTCAATGTTCAGCACATTTCGGCATACAATCTCGGTTACGAACCGCGTACGCGACTATGGGTGATGCGCGAGCAAGGCAAGGTGCAGGAAGTGAGCGATGACGACTGCATCGCCATGCATGACATACTCGTGATAATGCTTAAAGAGGCGGGCTTTGAGCACTATGAGATTTCAAATTTCGCTCGCCCCGGTTACCGCTCTCGCCACAATTCCAGCTACTGGAATTTCACTCCCTATCTTGGACTCGGTGCCGCCGCCCACAGTTTCGACGGCAACGTGCGCCGCTACAATCCGTCGAGCATAAAGGAATATCTAGAAAAACTCAGCAATGGCTTACCCGCTTTCATTGAGGAAAATCTCGAATGGTGGGAACGCTATGATGAGGAAGTGATGGTGCGACTGCGCATGAGCGACGGTCTTGACACCAAATTAATCGCACAGCGCTATGGCGACAAGGTATCTAACCATCTGATCAAGCAATCCCAACAATTTATTGGGCAAGGCCTGTTGCGCGTCAAAGGCAACTCTCTCATCCTTACTCCAAGCGGCGTTATGATGAGCGACAATATCATTAGAAATCTTATGTGGGGATAAATTATTGCATATTGGAAAATATTGTTTATCTTTGCCACATCCTCAATCACATAATTATCTAATAGTAATATGAGACACTCAATATCATTAATCTTACTTGCCATCTCTCTCTTTGTGTCAAGCAATTTATTGGCACAATCTCTTGATGGCTCCAATATCAAATGGGGACATCCCTCTCAGCAGGAGTTGGAAATGACCAACTATAGTCCCGACCCCAATGCCAATGCTGTGGTGCTATGCAAGACCACCGATGTGCAGTATGTTATCACTAAAGATGTGCTGCAAGTGCTTTATGATGTCAAGGGACGAATTAAAATATTGAATTCTGAAGGCTTCAAACAAGGCAACGTTGACATCTATTTCACAGTCAATGATGGCGCCGAAGGCAATAGAGAAGTAGTGAGCCATGTTAAAGGTACCACTTTTAACCTCGTGAACGGCCAAGTCGAGAGGAGTGAGTTGACCAGTGAAATGATTAATACCCAAAGGGCTATAGACCCCAAACAACGGGTTATGACCCTTCTTTTTCCTGATGTTAAGGCTGGTTCAGTAATTGAATATGAATACACTATCACCAGCGACCTCTATCGTGAAATCAAGGACTGGGAAGCCCAATGTGAGATGCCAGTGGCTTACACCAGATATGAAGTGTCGATTCCTGAATGGTTTGGATTTTATGTTCAAACTATCGGAAATGAATACAACAGAAGCAAAATCACACAACAGCGGACTAACAAACGTCCAACTTACATTATTGAGACTTCGGGAGCAGAGTATGAATGTCTGGGTGTGAACTTTGAATTTGAGGGACGGAACTTGACAGCTCTGAAAAATGAGCCACTGATTTTTTCGCCAAAAGTCTATGCTCAACGGGTAATCATTGATATAGAAACTGAGTTGTTGCCTCGACACACCAAGCATCAATACTCGATGACATGGGACGAGATTGACCAGTATCTTCTCAAGCACAACAATTTTGGGAAACTGTTAAAGGGCAACCCGCTGAAGAAGGAGATGAAAAAGGCAGGAATCCCTCAAATGAAAGACGAAGACGAGAAGATTATGGCAACGGCGAAACTGCTGCGTCAGCATGTGGAGTGGAATGGCAAGTACGAGCTTTATGGCAGCCCCACAGCACAAGTTCTTAAGAATGGAACTGGTAGTAACACCGACATCAACTTCATGCTCATCGCCATGCTCAACGACGTTGGCATTAATGCCTATCCTGCAATTCTTTGCGCTCGTGGCTGCGACATCATCGATGAGAACCATCCCACATTGAAGAACTTGTCTTCTACTATTGCCGTAATTG
>JAFZUL010000021.1 GCA_017618355.1 Muribaculaceae bacterium | reverse complement strand
GCCCTCCTTGCTGTCGGAGTCAATCTTGTTGATGACGACCTCATGCTGAACCTCGCCCGTGGGAGCGACATAGAATGTCGAGAACCACACCTTGCCAGCGTTCTCCACGCCGGTGAGGAAGTCGAGGATCTGCTGCTTCTCGCGGACGATGCGTTTCTGCTGCTCTCGGCGGTCGGTGATGCCCTCGCTCTTAAAGATGGAATCCCAATACTTGTTGGAGATTTCTATCTGATACTTGATGGGTGCGTTGTTCTTGAGCTTCGCCTCTTTCGCCATGCCGATGAGCTGCTTGATGTTGTACCACTTGCCCTTGAACAGCGAGGCGTAGTAAGGGATTGGGTAATAAGTGCTGTCAGGTGTCGGAACACGTGTCAGCACGGCGAACTTGCGCGACTTGGTGCGAATGCGCTGTTTGCCGTCGTCGCCCGCTATCCTGCCCATGCGGATGGCGAGGTCGCGCCACGGCGAGTTGATGTCGAGCAGTTCGATGACCTCGATGTCCTTGCGGCTGCACACCGACTGGCGCCAGTTGGCGTAGAGGATGTGACGGATAGAACCGTCTCGCTCCGCAGGAGAGAGCCGGCAGTAGCAAGCCTCCTTGCGGATAAGCCGCACAATCTTGGAGCCGTCGGCATTGAGGATGATGACCGAGACGCAGAAGGCGAAGTGCTTGAAGTCTTGGCAGACACCGAGGAAATACGAGGGCAAGGCGTTGTCGAGCAGGAAGTCCTCGACCTGCTGCTTGACGCTCGCCGAACACTCTGTGGTGTCGTATTCAAGACCGCTGCCGTAGCACACTTCGGCGTTGAACATCTGGCACGTCGAGAGGGTTTCATCGTCCTCGATGAGTTTGAGGATATTGTAGGGCATGGCGTTGTCGCCGCCCCAGGGCATATAGGACAGCGTGTCGTCAATGATAGTCGGCACGATGTCCGTGTCTTCCTTGAACACCTTGCCTGAATCCACTTGGAACGCTGCCGAAGCGTTCAAGTTGGGGATTGTTTCTACTGATGTAAAATTTAACTCCATAATTCTGCGATTTTCTCACCGCAAAATTATGGAGTTGTTCCGTAGTCTTAAAAGACAAGACTATCAGTTATCTTTTATTCATTTCAGAAAGCTCCTTAAGGAAGTCGTCTATGAATGAAACAAGCCCAACCTCATCGAATAAATCAAAATGTTTAGTTACTCTATTTATTCCATCCTGCGCTTTTACAGAACCATATAATGCTTGAGCATTAGTGACAATATCAGTAAATACAATTTCATCTTGTTTGGATTCAGTAGTTAGCCAAAAAGCAGCATCGTATCCATCTTCTGAACACCAAATATCAATTTTAACGTGTATGCCTAATATGTCACCTTCGAAAACGGCATCTCTAGGATCGTTTGGACTATATAGAAATACTTTTGAAAACGGAGCACATTTGTTATGGTATTTCTCATATATACGACGTGCCAAATATCGAGGTAACTCATTCAGCATATTACGTATTGATTGAGCCGTTTTAAAGTTATCACCAACTTTTATTTCGTTGTAGAATTTCTCTAGAATAACTGTATCCATTATATTCTTGTTTAATAAAATTATGAGATTCGAGTATTGACGGATGGTTGACAATACATCAATATTGTTTGTAATCAATTCTGATGGATGTAGCCAATCATCAACTAGATTAACAGTTGTTTTATCATAAGACGGAATTATAGTTAATAAAGGATCGATATGCTTTTCATCTTCGTCAGTCCAATCTGACCTGTCAGGTTCTTTGCCTGTTTGTAATGTTATATATACGATAGCATCAATTTGATAATTTTGATAATTTCGAGATATATAATCATAATAGCGTGGTAATTGTCGTGGCATGTCACCTGCGTTATTAATCTTATTCTCTATTATGATTGCTCTTTTAGTACTGTCAGATTTAACTAAAATGTCTATTTTCCCTTCTTCTCTTATAGCATCTGCATCTTGATAGCATCTTGCGTTGATATTACGACCCAATTTATTGAGCATTGAAATAAAAGATGCTAGGAATTTATCTCCACATCCATGATTCTCTTTGGTATCTAAAAAGAAACTAATAATATCTGAATGAAAGTTCTCTCGATAATATAAGTCTGAAATGAGACTGAAAATATTGAACTGTTCTGAATGTGTTTTTTGTTTTGATTTCTCAAATTCAAAACAGACGGGTCTACATAAATTTAGAAATCCGTTTATGGATTTCACATGAGCATCAACAAGAGATTGCCACGATTGCATCAAATTTATGTTATTTAATCCGTCATTCATACCGCAAAGGTACAGATTTATTTTTGAATTGAAGTCCGTTTTGTTCACAAAAACACTTCGAGATTATTCACGCTGAAAATGCAGCAAATTCGTGCTTGCCTGATTTGGGTGCTGTTCAGCAATTTGAACTGCTGCGTGCCTTTGTAGAAATTGTAGCGGAGCGGTATGCAATTTCGCCATTCCTGGATTTCACCGCTCTTGACCCACAACTTTATATCCACTGGGTCGCCAGCCTTGAGCATCTTGCGCAATGTCGATATGTGGATGGATTGTGCCATATTAGTTATAGGTGGGATTGAAAGGTGCGGTGAAAATTCTGTCGTGGTCGACCGAGAGGTAATCAGTAGGAAGATAGGTGCGCCTGTCTTGGTACTGGTAGGTGAACTTAACAGTGTTGAGCTCACCGTCCTCGTCGTGGATTTCGCAGGTGAAGTCGGTGATGAGGACAATCGGCATGTACTGCGGATTGTAGTTTCCGAAATCATCCTCCGAGAAGTCAGTGCGCCTGGTCGCCATGCGCACATCGTGGGAGTAGAACAGCTGCTCAATCCACCGGGCTTGCTCCATGGTAAGTCCAGCGGTCTCAACCTCGTACTGCTTCTCGTTCTGCTGGTTGTAGAACGTGGAGAGCCGATGTGTGACGGCTATTGAGCGGTCAGACTTCGGCTTGTGCGTGGTGACTGCTTGCAGGTCGCACAGCTCATAGACATTGTAGGCATTGCGGAAGTAGAGCGAGAGCGACGGCTCGTGACGCTGCACATAGTATGTGAAGGCACGTTGCCCGGCGTGTATGCTGTAGGCGTGCACGGTGATTTTGTCTCTCGGTCTGCCGTCGGCAGGACTCTCGACAATGCCCATCAGCACCTCGTAGGTGATTTCCAGCTTGTAGATGCGGCTGTAGTTATACTGTCCGCAGTTCTCCCTCATGGTATAGATGCGCGGCTCGCCGCCATAGACACTTGCCACCACTTGGTAGGTGATGTATTCCTGGGCGTTAGCCTCGATGAAGAAATGCAGGAACTCCGTAGCCTGTGGCGACGTGAGCTTTGCCGCCATAGTGGTGAGGAAGTTGTTCCGCAAGAACTCCTCGATGTCGCCGGTGAAGTGCTGTTCGAGATAAAGCACTTGGAACGTGGCGAGGATTTGTTGCGTTCCGTTCGTTACGGATCGCAACTGGAACTCATCGAGCGAGGTGTTGCGGTTGCGCAGGTAATATTCGACTACCGAGCGCAGGTCGTGTATCTTCACGCTGCGCCCGTACGGGAAATGCAGTGCCGAGAAAATGGTGTGGTCCCGGCAGTCGAGACACACCTCGACCTCGTTGTCGTCACTGGTACCGATCACGATGTCGGGAATTTGCGAGGAAAACATCAAGCTCTGCAATTCGGTTTCTAATGTTACTGCCATAGTGGTTGTCTTGTTGGTTTGCAGTTGCGAAGGTAGACGGTTTCGGTTGCGTGGCAAAAGACAAGGCGAGCACACCTTTCGGGGTGCGCTCGCTCTCTTGGTGGGCGGTGCTATTACTCGCCTTTCTTGGTGCTCTTGCGTGTGGCTTTCTTCTTGGGTGCGCTCTCCTGTGCTGCGCTCGGCTCATCGCAAATGGCGACTCGCTTGCCAGCTCTAACGAGACGGGGTAAATACGAGTCCAGAGCATGGGCGGGGAAACCTGCCATTTGTGCGGTGATGTCCTTGCGACTTGTGCGAGTGAGGGTAATGCCTAAAACCTCGCTCACGGCCTTTGCATCCTCGCCAAAGGATTCGTAAAAATCGCCACAGCGGTACAACAAAATTGCATCGGGGTGCTTGGCTTTCATGCTCTCATAAGCCTTTGCGAGTGAGCTCGGCTCTGCGGCTTGCTCGGCTTCGGGTGCGCTCTCCTGCGCTGCGCTTGGCTCGGCTTGTGCCTTGCTTGCGCTCACGTCCGCCATGAGCTTGTTATAGATGGCAGTGGGGATAACTGCACCGGTGCGCTTGCGCAACATGAAGGCATAGCGCAAAGCCTTATAAGGCAGCGCAAAGTAAAACTCACTCTCGGCGACCTTTGCGCCATTCTCGTGCTGGTACACGTGCCACATTTGGGCTCCGCTCTTAACCTCTCTCTTGCTTGCTAAAATCAAATTTGCCATGATTGTAAAATTTAGAAATCTATGAATAGTGTTATTAACTCTCAGCTTATTGCTCTATGCGATACACATTGCAGTAACTGACCTGCACACCTGCCGACATTGCCATGTCTGCGGCTTGCTCGCTTGCCTCGCTTGCGCTCACGGCCTCAACCTCGAAAGTGTGAATTTCATTGTCGAAGTCAATCACATCAACCACATAATTATTGTATGCGGTAGAGCGGAAACCTTTTTTACTAACTCCGCTTGCAGCTGTGGCAGGAGTGCTGAAGAACGATGTGTTGAATGAAGCTGTCATAATCTTTGAAAT
>JAFZUL010000020.1 GCA_017618355.1 Muribaculaceae bacterium | reverse complement strand
TCGTCTATTGAGAAATTTTATCCTGCCCATTCTATTTCATAAATTTTGTTAAATATCGGCCAAAGTCGTTAATAATGCTGTGAACTGGTGATTTTTTCCAATTAATTGGTTGCAATTTAAATTAAAATTTGTAATTTTGCACCAGAATTTAGCCCATTGTGTTTGAAGACTGAAGGCATGGATGGTTATTTAGTAGAATTGCCAGCTAAATAAGGCAGACAAACAATTGTGGGTCAGAACTGTAATAATCAATAACATCCATCGCGTCAGCTAAGATGCAATAGAGTGCATTCACGGCTTGACGCCGTTTTTTTGAAGACTGTATTTTTGAATTATACAGTTACGATGATTATGTGACCGAAAAAGTTTTTTATTAATAACTTATCTAAAATTTTTTTATTAACTATGACACGTATTTTGAAATTACTGTTAATCGCCGCTATAGCCTTGCCTTTCTTTGGCACTGCTTCGGCAGCGACTATTGACGTTTGTGGTAATACCCCAACCGTAAGTAGCGAGTTCGTGCCTGTTTATGGTTATTGGATTGACACCGAGGGCGTAGAGTCGCAGGTGCTTTATCCATCGACAAAGTTTAATGGCCTGACAGGTGGAAACAAGAACCAGATTGATGCGATTACCTTTTACTGCGCCTCAACTGGGGCTGAACAAGCAGTTGTGCCTGAATCATTAGGTGGTGCAACGGTGGTTGTTCGCATGGGTGAGACCTATAACACTACAATTTCAACTCGTAGTGAAATGGTCAGCAACCGTAACAATATGGAAATTGTTTATGAAGGTCATTTGCCTACTGGTTCCAATGGAATGAGAATTGAGTTCCAGACTCCCTATGTATATCAAGGAAACAATATCCTTATTGATATATATGTTAAAATTCCCTCTACAAGTTGTGACCACTGCAACTGGCAGGGAGAAGAACAGAATGGCGACATCACCGCTTGGAACAACAAAAATGGTGGCGAGTCTTTCCTTCCCAAAATGAGCCTTGAGTATTCTACATACACTGAAAAAGTTCTTAATTTCGGTAAAATAGCAAAGGGAACAAGCACCACTTCAACTGTTACTGTTGAGAATTCAGCAGATGCAACAGTGGAGCCACTAAAAGCACCATTCTCGATTGAGAGCCGTAGTGGTGATACATTTACTATTAAGTTCGCTCCAACTGATGCGTCTAGCTACACCGACTATCTTGTTGTAAATATTAATGGAAAGAATACTACTGTCAGGATAACTGGTATCGGAACTGGCGCTGCAAGTGAAGGTCCTGTTGCTACTCGTGATGCAGCTTTCTTTAAGACTATTACATACGACTGGACTGATAATGCAGGTACTTCCCACACTAGTAACCTGAGTGAGATTGCCACTGACCCAGATCAGATTATTGCAATGCTCAAGAAGGTTTATACCGATCAATCTATCCCAGGCAACTTGTATCGTTCGAATGCTAAAGGTAGTAATGATACTTATAATGACGTACTCTATACTGCAGTTGGAACAATAGCAAGGTCTGGAAGTAGTTATACTTATGCTGACACTTATGGCTGGAATATAGGAAACAATAGCTCTATCGAGAACGTAAGTGGAAACAGGCATTTTAAGATAAATGAATTTAAGCCGACTGAAGAAGGTGTGACCTTGCTGTTACTGGAGCAGAAAGATGACTTTGTTGCCAAAACTGTATCTTCAAATAGCCACAACTATTCCCAATTGAGAGGATATATAGCAGAGTCGATTAAGTCGGCTCGCGTGATCACCGAGGCTAAGCGCACTGGAACTGGGCAAGCAGCTGGCACTTTGTTCAAAGTTGATTGTGACAAGATGAACAACTTCTTTTTCCTTGCCAAAGGCCAATTGTGTGGCTTCTCTAATAACGGAGGTAATTACTACTATCCAAACTATAATAACTACGCTTATCAGGATTATGGCTTAAGTAATTCTTATCTAGATGTAGAGCCTCCATTGTTCTGTCACATGTTTGAGCAGTTTAGCCCAGCCCAAACTAGTGCAACAGGTGCACCAATCGACATCTATCAGAATTTGATTAATATGGAGTCTTTCCCTGTAATTCACGATTGCCCCTGTGTTCCTTACTGTTATGGAGCTGGTGGAGGTCATGGTTTCAGTATGTACCATAGTGATTATAGTGGCGACTGTGCCGATGTTCGCGATATGATGTTCTTTGTGCCAGACTATCGTATGATGTATCATAGTAATCGTACAGGTGATTGGTCTGGTCGTGATTATTTTAACTATAACACTGATCATGCTCCAACAATGGGTCTGTATGTAATCACTCAGGATCCTATTACTGACAACGGTCAAGTGCCTGGCAAGGACATTTACCACCTTACTCTTAATTGGCAGAGCAATCTTGACAAGTTCTTACCAAGTGACCCACAAGAATATCAGTTATATCAAGTCGTGTATGAAGAGGATGGTGTTGAAAAATTTGTTCCTGTGTATTATATGAACAGTAATGGTCAATACATAAGTGGACCGAATAGTACCACAGTTGTTACTACACCAGTTCCAGTGGTATTAACTCTTAGTCCAACTGATTCTAAGACTTATACTGAGGTATATGTTCCCATGCAGGAGTCGAGCCAACAGGTAACATTTGCTGTGCGCGGACAGGATGCCACTCACTTCCTGGATTTGAAGACATCAAATTATCGAGACTTTGTCATTCCTGGTCTTGATCCAAATGAGTTGGTTGAGCTTACCGATGCTACTCACTATAGCCGTTTCAACCCACAAACTGTGAAGAACTGCTACTCTAACAAGATTAGCATCGCCAATACCGCCATGGGTCTTGTTAATGCTGATATTAATGCTAATAATACTGAGACTAAGTTGACTGTTGTTCGTAGTCATTCTGAGACTGTTAATGGCGCAACAACCACAGTTAGCGAGCCTATCGCTTATATCACATTTGATAAGACCAACAGTAAATATACTGTAACTATGGCTAACCAAGATGCAAAGAGCGAGTATCCTAACGGCAAGACTAGTGGACAAGGTGCTGGCTACCACGCAAATGGACCTTCTCATAATATTGAGGAGAACGGAAATTGGCAACAGAGTTACACAGTAACTAGTGGTGGTTACGTTGATTTTGGAAGCCTCAGCATCTACGACAACTTTGTAGTTAGTGTAGCTGATAACAGTCATCCAAATGCTTATACCTATCAGATGACTTCGAACTATCAAGGATTACCTTTAATGTACTTAGATGCAACTGGTTCTGCTGATAATAATGCTTTCACACAAGGTGACGAAGACTGGTATGCTTATACATGGATACCTGGTAATACTGGAGATTGGATTCTGGGCACCAAGAAGGGTAATCTTTTGAGATTCTACTATAATTCAACTCATACAAAAATTCTTTTTGCACGCATTCCAAAGGGTCAGACTCCTACGTGGGATGTAAATATATGGAATCAGACTCAAGACTTAGATGTACATGATGGTGGTACTTACAAACTTACTTCATGGCATGACAGCGGTAATTATAATAAGATGTCAGTAGAAGGAGAAGGTGGCTATACAGCCCCTGCAGCTGATTATAGTTCAATGGCTCACAGTAACTCATTCGATGTTCGTGTTTACAAGACAGATTCTAGGATTAACAATGTTTATACACTTGAACAAGTTGACGATGAAGATGAAGAAACAGGCGGTGGCACCTTTGAGAATGATGATCTCACATTTGAGGAGAGACTTCAGCCTAGCTCTAAGAAAGATATTCTTCGTTATGACGTATATCGTTGGGGTGAGACCGAGGGTCGCTTTATCGTTGATAAAGTTACTGGCAAGGACAACGAGGAGCAAGACTTGTCGCCCGATGGCCAAGCCGATAACCAAGATGGTTGGTACACAACCAAGATAAATGGTAAAGCTCAGGAAGAAGTTAGATTTGGAGAAGGTATTACTACAAAGTGGGCATCATTTATTGACCCTGTACCTGAAAACGAGTCAACTGCTCAAGCATTTACTTATGCTCCTGTTGTTGAGACCTTCTCTAAGGGTAAGACTGCGGATAGTACACCAACTTCACAAAAAGACCGTACCGACTATAACACCTACGGTGGCCCATTGAAGAATGCCGCTACAGGTAAGTTCACAATTACTGTTGAGACACCTGGAAACAATAATCCTCTTATGAGTGATTATACTTGGACAAAGACTGTTAATAATCAGGAGTTGAAGTATTGTTACTATAACCTCAAATTGAAGTTTAGCAACCCTAAGATCGGTAACACCAATAATTTCCTTGCTCCTGTTCCTGAAGGATATCAGATTTATAAGGTTCGTGTTTGGCGTGAGGTTGACGAGAAGTATCTTGGTGAGCAGTTTGAGGCATTGCAAGGTCGTGTAAGCGATTGCTACAAATTTGATGAGATCGTCTATACCGATGCAGATAGAATGGATGATTTCTTGCATCAATCTTATGCTCTCGGTAGCGCTCCAGGTGAGATAGAAGTTTCTTACTATAATTCTGAGGATGATATCGTTTATAATTGTGGTACATTCGGTGCTCGCAAGGTGCGCACTGATGAGCCTGAAAGCGACAAATCGGTTCTCGATGAGGACATTGATGTTAATTTCTTTGCTCGCATCTATTTTGCTCGTGAAGCAACTATCGCTGCATTAAGTACTAATAGTTCAAGTAATAATGGTGCTCCAATTCTTCGCGCAGATGCAGAACCTCTGCCTGCCGATGGCAACTTCTATATGGTAGAGGCTAAAGTTGACTACACTATTTCACCAAGCAATACTATCCCAACAGGCGTTGAGAAACTTAACACTCGTGAGGTAGTAGGCGTGAAGTACTACAACGTGGCTGGTATTGAGGGAAGCGAGCCATTTGATGGCGTGAACATCGTGGTAACCCGTTACAGCGATGGATCTACAACTACCACAAAGATCTTGAAATAAGAAATTTTAGATAAGATTTTTTATTGATGAGGAGAGCGGCAAGTGTTGTCGCTCTTCTTTTTTGTTTTTTGTAATATAATTACAACAATTAATAAAAATTGCCCACAGACATCTTTTCTTATGAGTGAGAGGTTTTTATGCTTTTATGAGATCTTTGGAGATGCTAGGTGGGGTGAGGCGACGATTTCATTAGTAAGACCATTCAAGACCATCAGGGATGGTCGCAGCTTGGCCTATGCGGAATCTAATGGGATGTGCCTTGAAGAGGAACTAAATCTGAAACTAGAACCAATAAAATATTAGACTTGGTTGGCGATGAAGTTCGCCATCCATTTTTTTGAAAATCAAATCAGAAAAAATACATACACCTATCATATTTGGTTGCTTCTTTTTGATGGTTTTGGATGGCAAAAATTATTTTGTATATTTTATTATTGTGTAATTAATAAAAATGACATAATTTTGCAGTCGATTTTGCTGGATGTGTATCCATTACGATGATAAAGTGGTTTCTTATATACAAGATTTGCTACATCATTATATCGTGATTTAAACGCATTTAAATATCTAAAACCATAGGAGATCACTAATATCCAAGCAATTTTACTAACATGGCCAATGCCTCGTGGCATTGCTTTGGAGGTCGTACATTATACAGCATGGACTAATGATTATGGAAATTTTATTTATTTTGTAAAATACATTAAAACCAAATTTTTTATTATGACACGTGTTTTGAGATTACTGTTAATTTCCATTGTGGCTTTGCCTCTGTGGCAGCCCATGGCGGCACAAGATGAACTCCAAGCTGTAAAAGCTTTTACAGGCAATGGAGTGAAAGAAGTAAGCCCGCTAAAGGGTACAGGTGTTGTTACACATCATTCAACTGAAGCTGGCCATTTTTGTGGTCAGGGTAAGCGTTCTAATGCACCTTCAATAAAGGCCGGCAACCAAATTTATGACTATTTTGATAGTTATTTTGGCAACACTAATTCCACTGCAACTCATACTAATTTGCCTATTAATACTTCGGCTTTGACAAGAAGTAGAGATGAAGGCCAAATGATTTATTTGGCATCTGCTTTGGGAATTGAATCAGGTGTTGAGATTGTTGGAATTCAGTTTTATGCTAATGCTGCTATTCCAGACTTAGGTAACAACGAAGTGACTTTAAGATTAGGAGAAACCAGCGATGCGTCAGTCGCAAATTATACTGCGATGACAAATAACCGTGCAAATTGTCAAGAGGTTTATACAGGTTCTATGGGTGTGAGTGGAAGTAATATAGTTTTCAACTTCACAACGCCTTACGCCTATAATGGTGGAAACCTCATCGTTGACCTGGTTGTCAATGGTGCAGAAAAAGACGCTGCCATAAATTGGCGTCGCTTAAATAACACTTCTTATGGAGCGGGTTATTACTCTTATAGAAATGATGATAATACGGCTTACTCCAGTGGTGCATTGAATACCCTGCCTTTTATTATGGTTACATATCGTAAACCTCACGAGGGAACTGCAAGTACACGCACAATAGCTGTGAAAGATGCGGAATTTCTTGCCTCAAAGGAATATGTGTGGCCATATAATGCTTCGCCAGCAAATCAGCAAACTTCAAGTCTTGATGAAATAGCTACCGACCCCGACCAAATGATTGCCATGATTCGTAAGGTATATATGGATCAATCACTTCCAGGCAACAAGAAACGCGGTTTTGCCTCTGATGGTTCAAATAGTGGAGAAACAAATCAAGCTGTTTATTACAACGGCGTGGGTGGTATTAAATATATAGGCAACAATAATTCAAATGCTATTAATACCCTGTCAAATTACCAATATGATGACATCTATGGCTGGGGCATTCCAGGCAATCCAGTGGCAGTTCAAAGGTATCAGCTTTCAAATGCATTTCTCGGTGCAGATTATTATGCTCGTTACACTTACTTAGATTTAAATCAATATGAGCCGCAAGAAGAGGGCCTCACTCTTCTCTTGGTTGAGTTAAAAGATACTTATGTGGATGGTTCTAACAATGCCATACGCAATAGCACTTCTTATACTACTGAATACGACCGATTGAGAGCTTTCTTCGATAACACTGTAAAATCAGTTCGCATCGTAAGCGAGGCAAGACGAACTGGTGAAGGTCTTCAGGCCGGAACAATGTTCAAGATTGACTGCGACAAGATGAACAAGTTCTTCTTGCTTGCAAAAGGTCAATTGCACCTTGATCATAATTCTCTATCAGATCAAAATGATAATCCATTCTTAAGTTATAATAATGACTTCTGTGTACCTCCTTTCTATTCTTTCACTGAGGAAGACCATCTGATTCTTTCTGATTCTTACACTGATAACGGTTTCTTTGACGCAAACACAGGTGAATTGTTCTGGCACATGTTTGAGCAGTTTAGTCCCACTATGTATAATGCAAGTGCTGGCGCCGATGACCTTTACCAAGACTTGGTTAATATGCAGTCGTTCCCTGTTATTCATGATTGTTTGGGCATTACTATAATGAATCACCAATTCATGATGTATGGTCCGGATAGTAAAGATGCCGATTGCCAGGATGTTCGTGACATGATGTTCTTTATTCCTGATTATCGAATGCTTTATCATTCAAATCGTGGTTCCGATTCACAGGAATATCTAAACTATCATCGTGGTATGCAACCTTCCATTGGTCTTTATGTAATACGTCAAAATGCGATTACCCCAACTGCACAAGAAGATGATTATTATATGCTCAATCTTAATTGGGAGACCAACCTTGATGACTTCTTGCCAAGCGAGGATCAAGAGTTTGAGTTGCTGCAAATTGTTGTTGACGTAGATGGCAATGAGAGCTATCAGCCAGTATATTACATGAACGAAAATGGCGAGTACACCGATTCTCTGGGCAATGTCGTTTCTACACCTGTTCCCATCTTCTTGACTATGGAGGCTGGTCGTGTTAAGAACTATCCAAATGTTTATGTTGAGCGATTAGAGCATGGTCAGCAAGTGACTTACGCTATTCGTGGTCGTGACAAGGGCCATTTCTTGAGCTTGCAGTATTCTAACCGTCAGAGCTATCTGATTCCAGGTACTGACCCAACTGAGCTTGTGCTCCTCGAGGACGCTACACACTACAGCCGTTATAATCCACAAAACCAAGAGAACTGCTACAGCAATAGAATTAAGATTAGCAATACAGCTCTTGGTGTTACAGCCAATCAGATAACATCGGCTGCTGCAAACCAGACTATATTTACTTTCACTCGCAAGACCAGCGTTAACGATGAGAATCCTGTGGTATTTGCCATTGCTAGGCTTACCAAGAAGACAAGTGGCTATAATGGTAATGAACTGACCATCGAGATGCAGAACCAGGCAAATGAGAATGAGTTCCCAGCAGGCAAGGCCGACGTGGCAAGCGGTACAGTTGAATACTATGCCGGTTATCACCATAATCCTGGAGCAACGACATGGGTACATGAGTTCCCATTCGTTGATGTTAATGGAGTGAAATATGTTGATTTCAACAATCTCATTATATATGACAACTTTACTGTTGATGTTTCTGAGAACATACATCCTAACCAGTATATATATGAGGTGAACTTCAATATTAACCCTGATGCACCAATCGACTTGGGTAATGGCCAGAGTGCATTAACTGCTCATGGTAACACATTCCGTGTCCCTGTTTACAAGACAAGCTCTCAAATTAGCGGCGTGTTCTCAAAAGAGGCGGTTGATAATGATACTATTGGAAGTGTTGGCTTGCCCGAGGACGTTGAGTTTGGTGTCGGTGTTCAGCATAGTTCAATAACCGAGATTTTGCGTTACGACACTTATCGTTGGCTTGAGAATGATACTCGCTTTATCGTAAACAATGTGTATGGTGAAGATAATGAGCAAGACTTGCCTCCCACTGGTTTGGCAATGAACCATGGTGAGTATTACACCATCTCAATGAATCCTAGCACCAATGAGGAAACTAATGGTGAAACATCAGTGTCAAGTGGTTCAGGTACTGCTACATTTGTTGATGAAATACCTGAAGCTGCTAACTATGCCGCTGCTTATGTTTATGCTCCAGTAGTTGAAGTGTTCGCTCCAGGTAGAGATGTTAATGGCTTAGACCGCCGCGACTACA
Source organism: Muribaculaceae bacterium (assembly GCA_017618355.1). Taxonomy (GTDB): domain Bacteria; phylum Bacteroidota; class Bacteroidia; order Bacteroidales; family Muribaculaceae; genus Sodaliphilus. Next base: position 5,000 of record JAFZUL010000020.1, on the reverse strand, counting down.
ACACCTATGGTGGTCCACTGCAGAGTGCTGCAATTGGTAAGATGCAAGTTAGTGTGGCTCAGCCAAGCGAAGAACAGCCAATGATGAGTGACTATAATTGGACCGACTCTGAAGGCAACAAGTTTGCTTATTACAACTTCTGCCTTAAGTTTGACCAGAAGTCATTGCCCGATGATACTTACGAAATCTATAAGATTCGTGCTTGGCGTGAGGTTCCTACCAGTATGCAGGGCGAAGAGTATTCAGAGCTCAGCGGACGCATGGGTGATAGGGTAAACTTTGAGGAGATTACTTATCCCGATTGCGATGCAAGCGACAACTATCAATATCCGCTTGGTAGTGGTCCTAAGACATTTGAGGTTGCTGATGCCAACAACGTAACACAAACCTACAATGGCTATACTGGTACGTTTGGTGCTCGCAAGTTACGCACAAGCGAAGACGAGACCGGTGTTATTGAAGAGCTTGACATGAACTTCGTTGTTCGCATCTACTTCACCAAAAAGAGCAATCTGCCTACTACTCAGAACGGCGCTCCCATCTTGCGTGCCGAAGGTACTCAGGACGAAGGTAAATACTTCATCGTTGAGCAGACTATACCTCACACTGTTCTTGCAAGTCAAGTCGTTACTGGTATCCAGAACCTTGACGCTCGTCAGGCAGTTGGCGTGAAGTATTACAACGTTGCTGGTATTGAGAGCGACGTGCCCTTCCAGGGTGTTAACATCGTGGTTACTCGCTACAGCGATGGCTCGACAACTACCACTAAGGTTCTGAAATAAAAAATTTTTAGGTAAGATTATTTACAGTTAGATTCTAGGGGGCGACGTTGATGTCGCTCCCTAGAATTGTTTTAGTGGGTTGATACTTGCTAGAATTTCATGATTTTCTAGAGATAAAACTTGCTTTTTGCAAAAAACTGGTCGTTGATAACTGAAAACTCAAAACTTTTTGGATAAATTAGGCTGCACCTCTTAAATAAAAATAAAAATCTGAGTTTTTTATTTATTATTTCTTTCGGTTTGCACTAATTTTCGTACCTTTGCACGATTTTTTAAAAGACCCTGCGATTTTTTAAGCAGAATAAAGCGGAAATAAAGCGGAAATAAAGCAGAAATAAAGCAGAAAGCAGTTTTTATATTATATAATATTATTTTAGATGTTAACACCTACTAAGAAAACCATCGTATTGGGTGACGGACGTGAGATCACCCTTGAAACAGGAAAGCTTGCCAAGCAAGCCGATGGAGCAGTTGAATTGCGCTTCAACAACACCATGTTGCTAGCGACCGTTGTTTCGGCGAAGGACGCCGAAGAGGGTGCCGACTTTATGCCCCTCACAGTTGAATACAAGGAGAAATATTCTTCTTTTGGACGTTTCCCTGGCGGTTTCACCAAGCGTGAAGGCCGCGCCAGCGACTACGAAATCTTGACAGCACGCCTCGTGGACCGCGTGCTCAGACCATTGTTCCCCTCGAACTATCATGCCAACACTATCGTCCACATTCTTATGTTCTCGGCCGACGGTGCCGATTGCCCCGACGCTCTCGCTGGCCTCGCAGCCAGCGCCGCTATCGCAGTTAGTGACATCCCCTTTGAGGAGCCTATCAGCGAGGTGCGCGTGGCACGCATCGACGGCAACTTCGTTATCAACCCCACCTTCGAACAACTCGAAAACGCTGACATGGAATTGGTAGTAGGTGCTACTTACGACAATATTATGATGGTGGAGGGTGAGATGGACGAAGTACAAGAGGAAGACCTCATTGCCGCTCTGAAGTTTGCTCACGACGCCATTAAGCCTATGTGCGTGGCTCAGAAGGAGCTTGCTGCCGAGCTTGGCGTAGTTAAACGTGAGTATTGCCACGAGGTTGACGACGAGGAAATCAAGGAGCGCGTGCGCAAGGAGTGCTATCAGCCCTGCTACGATATCGCTAAGGCTGGCAACGCCGACAAGCACTGGCGCAACGACAGCTTCGACAAGGTTCTTGAGGACTTCATCGAGACCATTCCCGAGGAGGAGCGCGAGGAGAAGACTCCAATGATTAACCGCTACTTCCACGATGTTCAGCGCGATGCAGTGCGCCGCGTGATTCTCGACGAGGGCATCCGCATGGACGGCCGCAAGACCACCGACATCCGCCCCATCTGGTGCGAGACCGACTACGTTCCCGGCCCTCACGGAAGCGCTGTCTTCACCCGTGGAGAGACCCAGTCGCTGGCAACAGTGACCTTGGGCACCAAGCTTGACGAGAAGCTCATCGACGACGTTCTCACTCGCCGCAACGAGCGTTTTTTGCTCCACTACAACTTCCCCGCATTCTCTACCGGTGAGGCTCGCGCACCACGTGGTGTGAGCCGCCGCGAGATAGGCCATGGCAACTTGGCACATCGCGCCCTCAAGCGCATGTTCCCTGATGACTTCCCCTACACCTGCCGCATCGTGAGCGACATCCTCGAGAGCAACGGCTCATCGTCGATGGCTACAGTTTGCGGTGGCACTCTGGCTCTTCTCGACGCTGGTGTTAAGATGAAACGCCCCGTGGCAGGTATCGCTATGGGTCTCATCAGCGATGAGGGTAACGTGAAGCACGCCGTGCTGAGCGACATTCTGGGCGACGAGGATCACCTCGGCGACATGGACTTCAAGGTGACTGGTACCGTGAATGGTATCACTGCCACTCAGATGGATATCAAGTGCGACGGACTTCCCTACGAGATTCTGGAGCAGGCTCTGAACCAGGCTCGTGACGGCCGTCTCCACATCCTTAACATCATCAACGAGACTATTCCAGAGCCTCGTGAGGATTACAAGCCACACGTTCCACGCATCGTGGCAATGACCGTTGACAAGGAGTTCATCGGTGCTATCATTGGCAAGGGTGGCGAGGTTATTCAAGGAATTCAAGAGGATACTGGCACAGTCATCACTATCGATGAGATTGACGGCAAGGGAGAGATCGAAATCTCGGCTGCCAACAAAGACAGCATTGAGGCTGCCGTTGAGCGCATCAAGGCAATCATCGCCGTGCCCGAGGAGGGAACAGTTTATACTGGCCCCATCAAGAGCATCCTTGAGTTTGGTGCTTTTGTTGAGTTTATGCCTGGCAAGGAAGGTTTGCTCCACATCAGCGAGATAAGCTGGGAGCGCCTCGCCGACATGGAGGCCAGTGGCTTGCACGAGGGCGACGAGGTTACTGTGAAGCTCATCGAGATTGACAAGAAGACTGGCAAGTTCCGCCTCTCGATGCGCGCTCTGCAAGAGAAGCCCGAGGGTTATGAGGAGCGTCGAAATGGCAATGGTGGCAACCGTCCACGTGGTAATGGCAACGGTAACGGCCAACGCAACGGCAATGGTGCTCCACGCCGTGACAACAACCGTGGTCCCCGCCGCGACAACAACCGTGGTCCTCGCCGCGACAACCGCAGCACTGACCGCCGTCGCGACGACCGCAACGACCAGAGCTACGACGACCGAAATTAAGCGCCTTCGGCGCGGGAATCGAGGATCGGAGATCGAGGATTCGCGTTGAAATAAAACCGCTATTCTGCGATAAAAGCAGGGTAGCGGTTAGTTTTTTGCGTTAAATAGTTGAAATGAGTAAACTATTTTGTAACTTTGCAATCTAACTTTTAGTGGTTATTGGTTATAGGTTATTGTTTATAGATGACCTGATAACGAAAACCTGAAAACTAAGAACTGATAACTATTAACTACATACATTTATGAAAAAAATCTTTTTATTGGCACTTATGGCTGGCGCTGTAATGACCGTTAATGCTCGTGTTAATACTCCGACTCCTAACCGTGTAAATAATGACGCTGAGATAGAGACTGTAATGGCCGACGCTAAGCTGAAATTTGAGCAAGGTTCTAACGATGTGTTCAAGCTCGATGACAACACAATGTGGCGAAATGGTATGTACGACTGTAGTGCCAGTTGCTACTATGACAAGAATGATATAGCTGTGGGCAAGTCGTTCTACCTTAATTGTGCTAATGATGAGAAGCTGCTCGAAAAGCACAAATATGATGTGAAATTGGTAAAAGGCCAGCCAGTGGTTGTCAATAAAAAAGGTGTTACCGTAAAACATCAGGTGGCTGGACGTTGGGACATGCTGGTGTTCCGAGATGCTAACGGAGCTGTGCTCGATGTGGCTCTGCTTAAGCAGGAGAATTATACAATAAATGATGAGGAATGTATCGCCGACCTGAAAGATATGATCAACGGAGTCTATGCTGGAACAGGTAAGAACTCAGGCGACACAGTCGTTTTCGGACCTAACTATGGTTATGATAGAAGTTTCTTGCCTGGGGCTGACTATAGAATGGAATATAGATACAATTCAGATGGTTCGCCTGTAATAAATGACTTTTTTCACGTGGTATATTACCCTGAGCGCATGAAACGAGTGCACATGCCTGAGCCTTCTAAAAAAATTGATGAAAACGGAGAGACCCACTATTATGCCGATGGCAAGGAGGTTTCGCGCGACGAATATGAGTTCTTGCTTTCTAGACCCACCGGCTATAAAGGTCATGCTTCGCTGCATGGACCATTGATGTGGAAGGTGAAGCCACAAGGCAACGACCTTGCCGTGGAGCTTTCTGAACCATTCCAGGAGGAACTTGACGCGTTCTATTCCAATTTCCGTGACGAGAAATTCACCCTCAAGTGGGTGCGCAGCCCCTACAAGGGCATGAAAGACCGCTGGGCAGTGCTCTCGATGCGACCCGTCACTCGCGGTATGTTGGCATTATGCGACAAGGCTACACTGAAGCAAATGCTCAAATACCTGAACGCCCGCAAAACACCCACTGATATCGAGAAACTTAACAAAAGTCTTATCAACACAATGGTAAAAGAACTTTGATTTTAGCACTAGCTTAACACTTGATTTCTCGAACATTCAACTTCTGTTTGCCTAAAAATGAATAAACTTAAAAAACTGCCGTTGCTGGCACGCATTATAATTGCTATTGCGTTAGGTATAGGGCT
>JAFZUL010000178.1 GCA_017618355.1 Muribaculaceae bacterium | reverse complement strand
TAGAGGCTCCAAATAACGATTCACACAATCAGCCACATATTGGAATCCACTACAATCATAAGACTTCTTTGACTCTCTAAGTAATAAACGATATCGCCAATGAAGCAATTTTGCTATTAGTCTCCCAAACAAAACACTAAACTGTCTTTCTTTTAGTATTGTCTTCATTGGACGCTCAATAGCATTATACCCCTTTCGTTCTGATAAAAGGTTTATCTTATCTGGAATAAGCGACATTAATTCCCCTGTGTGTTGATTTAGAAAAAGATCCACATCAACTCGATCAGAGTCAAGCGCATTGAGTAACCCTAACAAAGCTCGCTCTGCTCCCCCAAGTGCCATATAATGCATATGAATGAAAATCCTAGGCTTTTTCATTAAAACTTAAGTTTGCGTTTTAAGATAGAAAAGAAATTTTCACGATAATACCTACGTAGTCCCTCTTTTTTTGCTTTGTTAAAGTCGAAGTTAAGGAACCAGTCAACAAACTCTTTATCATTTATATTATCATGATTCTCTTTCATTCTTAACTTTGACAGATTGTAATAGTAATTCTCCTTGCTAATACCCCATAATCCAACATCACGAAAGACTATTCTTTTCCAATGTTCCTTTATTGAACCCTCTATTTCAAACCCAAAGTCTCTCGGGTCTGCATTTTCTGCAACTAGTTCAATAATAGTTCTAAAACACTTCTCACATTCACAACAATTGTGGTCATTGAATGAACAGGCTTGAATGATATACGGCTTGTTGGTTACACGTTGATAATCAACCAATATTTTAACTTTTTCTTGCCTATTTAATTCAAATCCGTCATGAATGGTTTTCCCATTTGTTCCAAATTTATATTCACTATCTGTTGTAATATAGGATCCACAATGTACATTTGCTCTGCCCTTTGTAAAAGAACTTGCAATCATTATATTTGAGATGCCTTTTGCCCATGCTAAAGGAGTTGCGATTGATAAAAAAGCCATAGAATGAAGAAAACCATACCAATAACTTGTACTGAGTTGAGTACAATAAGCTTTATCTATCTCACTTAAATTAAATTGAGAAGCAAAGTTTGAACGAATATGATATGAAGAGATACCAAATAACTCAGCAAAAATAGCTGTATTCTTTTTATCAAATTCATCAATTTTATTATTCTGCTCTATAGAATCTAACCATCCATAGATATTTACTACACCAGAGATATGTTCTCTGTTACGTAGATATGAGCTGTGACAATCAACACCTCCACCGAACAAAAGCAAACATTCATCTGATTGCTTAATTACATTCTTAACTAGTCGTGATGGGACAAAAACCCCATTGAGTTTTGTCCTATGCAATTCTGAATATGCACTTTTTATATGTTTAAGTGAATAATAATAATTCTCATCAATCTCATCAACAAAAAGCATAGCACCTGACAACCATGACAATCCTGCCATACAATTCACAAAAGGTATTGTCAAAACTGAAAGAGGCAAATCTCCTAACTCCTGCTCATACTGGATAAAGAAAACCTTGGTCTTGAAATATTTTTCAAGATTTCTATTCACGTCAAAAATATATTCTACTGATTTCCCCTGTATATTTATCTTTTTCAGAGTGATTTTATCCATTATATGAAATAAATTGTTCTTTCCAAGTATTAATTTTATCAAAATCCATTTTAACAGATGTATTAATTTCTGATGATATATAATTCGCCAGTTGGCTTATGTCATCAATGTCAATACAGTTCAGATTGTTTACCTTATGTATCTCTCTTGCTCGCTCATCAATAGCAATAATTATTGATCTGCGACCATGACGCATGGCATATACACCGCCGTGAAGGCGAGTACCGACATAATCTGTATCATTGTTTGTAAGAAATTCATCATAAGCTAATTTGGTGGCCTGAAGAACCTTAATGCCATCAATCCTATTGAATCTATGGAAATATTTATAATCATCGATGCCCTGAGGCCAAAAAAACACCTCTGAGTAATGGGTTGTTAGAGTGTCAATTAGCTTTTGATCACGCTCATCGTAACGCGAAGATGCTGTAAGCGTGAAAACAACCTTGTCCGCCTTTGACGTAGGTATGTTTCTGCAAAACTCAGGAGTTAATGCCCACATAGTCACACAACCAGTATTAATTGCTTTGAGGCCTAAACTTTCTACATATTTTCGGCTACGCTCATCGCGCACACTATGATAAAAGATATGACTCAGCATCTTCTTATAAATATGTCTAGTATAAACGTTTGTTTTGTCACCGGCACCTGCTCCAACGCCAACGAGAACACAACCTTTCAACGGCTGATAGTTAAAGATATTAATATTCCATTGTGGGTAATGTGTCAATAAATTTTTTACAAGAATGTTAGATCCTCCTACAAACTTATACTTACAGTTGGCATAAGACTGTAAACGCAAAGAGTTTCTCCACACCTGATACCAATGGAACGGGGAAACATGTGTGGGAAGAGTGTATTCGAAATTGTCTAGTAAGATAAAGCCTAGTTCTTTGCGAACGCATTCCATTATGATTTCATCTCCTTTATTTTGAGATGCTACAGAAGTGTCCAATAACAAAATGTTTTTCATTTTTGTGAAATCTAAGTAATGCTTATTGCTTGAAGTTTGAAACTCGATGCACCCGGTGGATTTTATTATTTTGCTGTTCTTCTGACATCAATCTTTAAAAAACAAATCTCTAGTATAAACTTTGTCCTTCACATCTTCGATGTTTTTATCGAAGCGGTTAGCAAGAATCACTTGGCTTAAAGCCTTGAACTCTTCTAAACCATTTACCACCTTACTGCCAAAGAAAGTGCTACCGTCATCAAGGGTGGGTTCATAGATGATGACTTTGGCACCTTTGGCTTTGATGCGTTTCATTACGCCTTGGATGCTGCTTTGGCGGAAGTTGTCGCTGCCGCTTTTCATCGTCAGGCGGTATACGCCAATCACGCACTCGCGCTCCTCATTCTTCGAGTAGTCGCCACGTTGGTAGTAATCGTAATAACCAGCCATGCGAAGCACTCGGTCGGCGATAAAGTCCTTGCGGGTGCGGTTGCTCTCGACTATTGCCTCGATGAGATTCTCAGGCACATCTGCATAGTTTGCCAGCAGCTGCTTCGTGTCCTTCGGGAGACAGTAGCCACCATATCCGAACGATGGATTATTGTAGTGCGAACCAATGCGTGGGTCAAGGCAAACGCCATTGATTATCGCCTTTGAATCAAGGCCTTTCATCTCGGCATAAGTGTCAAGTTCGTTGAAGTAACTTACTCGCAGGGCAAGGTAAGTATTGGCGAACAGCTTCACTGCCTCTGCCTCTGTCAAACCCATAAACAAGGTGTCAACATCAGGCTTTAAAGCACCTTCTTGGAGAAGTTCGGCGAACTTATGAGCTGCCTTGTCAAGTCGCTCGTCACCTTCGGGACGACCGACTATGATGCGACTTGGGAATAAATTATCATAAAGCGCCTTCGTCTCTCGGAGAAACTCGGGCGCAAACAGGATATTTTCAGAACCATACTTCTGTCGAACGCTCTCGGTATAACCCACTGGTATCGTCGATTTAATAACCATGATTGCATCAGGATTAACCTTCATCACCAACTCAATCACTTCCTCCACATGGCGTGTGTCGAAGTAATTATTAACTGGGTCATAGTTCGTCGGTGTAGCTATCACAACAAAATCCGCCTCACTGTAGGCCTTTTCGGCATCGAGTGTGGCGGTCAGTCTGAGATTTTTCTCTGAAAGATATTGCTCAATATAGTCGTCTTGGATCGGTGAAATGTGGTTATTGATTTTCTCAACTTTCTCTGATACCACATCCACCGCAACAACATCATTATGTTGCGCAAGCAGAGTCGCAATGCTCAATCCTACATATCCAGTTCCAGCTACTGCTATTCTCATAAAAAACAAAAAAGGGGAGAGAAAGAAGAGATTTTTTCGGGCAGATGTATTATTTTAGGACTTACAATGTTAGATAAAACACTGTAATACTGAAAATTAGCTTAATTTCACAAACTTAATAGTCACTAAGACTTCAAGTGTCTTGTTTAATACAATTATTCTTTTTTTATAATAATGTATTATCAAACATGCAAAGATAGATATATTTTTAATATTAACCTATCGTTTTCACCTATTTGTTTCGTTAATTTTTCTAAAACGATTGCATTGGAATTGGCTGAGGCTAGCGATAAATTTTCGGCGTTAACTATACTCGTGTTCCCACTAAAAATGATAAGAATATAAATGCAGCAAATATTCCACCATGATTTTGATTAATAAAGAGCTTTTAATGACATTTTCTACATGGAACAAAATGTCACAAAAGATTGGTCAGTAATTGATATGATTGGGTTGTTTTCATGGGAGTACAAAAAAACAACGAATTGGATATATGCTGATATCCAACTCGTTGCATATTTTAGGTGGTGGAGTATAGCAGACTCGAACTGCTCACCTCAACACTGCCAGTGTTGCGCTCTACCGGATGAGCTAATACCCCGTTTTTCTTTTGCGAGTGCAAAATTAGTACATTTTTTTCATTCTCACAACAATTTCAGATAATTATTTCAAAAATCTTTTTGAATTGCGCAGGTTTGAGTTTCCATTTTGGATGCTGTAGCAGAAATTTTGGCGATGTTGAGACCATGCGTTCGATGATGATGCGCTCTGGAAGCATTTGAAGCAATTGTTTACACATGGCAGCATATTGCTGTGGCGTCCAACTGATTAAATCAACACCTCCCCTCTCCCACTGCTGTGCTAACTGAGTACCACGAAGCACTTGAAGTTGATGGAATTTAATGGTGCTAACGGGCAACTGTGCAACAGCATCCACTGTCGCAATCATATCGTCCTCGGTCTCACCAGGCAGCCCCTATATAAGGTGCGCACCAACGGTCAATCCACGCTGTGCCACTTTATTAATTGCATTCTGCGCGCATTGCCATGAATGACAACGGTTTATAAGTTCTAGCGTTCGGTCATGCGATGTTTCAACACCAATCTCCACTATCACCTTGTGTTCCTCATTGATGCTATGCAACAAATCCAACACATCATCTCCCAAGCAATCGGGGCGAGTTGAAATCACCAACCCTACCACATCATCAACCGCAAGCGCCTCATCATATAATTCTCGCAACTTCTCGATTTGCGCATAAGTATTAGTAAAGCTCTGGAAATAAGCCACATATTTCATGTCAGCATATTTACATGCATAGAAAAGCTTCGCATCGAGCAGTTGCTGAGTCACACTCGACGAAGCATGTCCAAAAGCAGGCGTAAATGAGGCATTATTGCAATATATGCAGCCTCCTCGCCCTTTTGTTCCGTCACGGTTTGGACAGGAGAATCCTGCGTTAACATTCAACTTTTGCACTTTATGGCCATAAAGCTGCCTCAGGAAATCGCTGTACTGCAGCCTTGCCATTATAAACGTGACGCTCTATTAATCAATATATTGTCAAGCACCATGATAGCCGCCATCGCTTCAACAACTGCCACGGCACGAGGCACTACACACTGGTCATGTCGCCCACGCGGCTCAATGGTTACTGTGTTCCCCTGACTATCAATGCCTTCCACTGTCTGCATCAAGGTTGCCACTGGCTTGAATGTCACATTGAAACAGATGTCATTACCGTTGCTGATACCGCCTTGAATTCCACCCGAGTAATTTGTCTCTGTTGATATCTTTCCATCCTTCATCATCCATTTATCGAGCACCTCGCTGCCAAGATGGTTCACGAAGTCAAATCCCAGACCAATCTCAAAGCCTTTAGCAGCAGGAATGCTCATCATCGCCTCGGCAAGTTGAGCCGAAAGTTTGCAAAAAACTGGCTCACCGATGCCTGGCTGAACACCTTTTATTATACATTCCACAACTCCTCCAATAGTGTCTCCTTGAGGCACTTCAGCAACATCAGTTATGGATTTAGCAACAATCGTAATACCCATTTTCTCAAGCACTTGCTTAGCAAGAGCCCCCGCCACTACGCGTGCGGTTGTCTCTCGTGCCGAAGCCCGTCCTCCGCCTCGATGGTCACGGATTCCATACTTCGCTTGATAGGTATAATCAGCATGCGATGGACGATATACATCTTTCAGATGCTCATAATCCTCAGGCCGCTGGTCATGGTTTCGGATAATAAAGCCAATGGGAGTGCCAAGCGTCACGCCATCCATGATTCCCGAGAGGATTTCCACCTCATCGGCCTCGTTGCGGCTCGAAGAGACTCCTCCTTGTCCGGGGCGACGACGAGCCATCTCTCGTTGCAACTTTTTCATGTCAATTTCTACGCCTGCAGGCATACCATCAATTACCCCACCAACTGCTGGCCCGTGCGACTCACCAAACGAGGTGAGGCTGAATAAGTTGCCTATTCTATTCTTATGTGCCATAATCACTCCTCGTTTTCTTTTATAAGGTCACATACTGTAGCTCCCACAAACTCAACAAGCGCCTGAGGTGCAATTTTCAACTGCAAGCCACGCACACCGGCACTCACAAAGATATGGTCGAACATCAAACATGTTTCGTGGATAAAAGTAGGAAACGGTTTCTTCATTCCTATGGGCGAACAACCACCACGAATGTAACCCGTTGTAGCAAGCAAATCTTTCATGGCAATAAGATCAACTTTCTTGTTTCCGCTCAGTTTTGCCGCTTTCTTCAGGTCAACTTCATGATCTCCAGGAATCACGCACACAAAATGCTTGGTCTTTTCGCCGAAGAGCACCAAAGTCTTGAAAACTTGATTAATATCCTCTCCTATCGTAGCCGCGAGATGTCCTGCCGATAGGTCATTTTCGTCAACATCATAGGCTACTAGCTCGTAAGGCACTTTTGCCCTGTCAAGCAGTCTTGCGGCGTTAGTCTTCTGAATCTTTTTCATAATATCTTTTTTCTTGCAAGCAAAGGTAGTAAAAAGTTGTTAGTTTTTAGTTATAAGTTGTTGGATTTTTTCATTTTCACCATAAAACACTTAGGCTGTTTTGATTTTTTAGCAATTATACATTGGTCTAGAAATATAAAGATAATTATATTTGCAGCATGAAAAAATTTAAGGTCAATATCAAAAAGGTGATATTAGTTGTTATTACTCCGCTTTTGATGACATGTGGAGTAATGGCTCAAGGTGAAGGTTATCAACAATATCTTGCCCACATCATTGCAATGAACCGCAACGAATCATTCAATGCATTAAATACTTATTTGAATTTAAATTGCAAAACCGACAAAAAGACCTACAAAAAGGTGTTCTCGGTTTTTGAAGAGATGCTTTCGGAGCCCACATGGGAATATCATAATGAAGAACTCTACAAAATACTGATTGAACACGCCTCAACTGCCCCTTGCTTGAGTGACAACGAAAAAATGCGAGCAAAACTACTGCTTGATGTGGTACACAAGAATGCTCCTGGCCAAGTTGCCAATGACATTGATTATGAAACCACTGACGGCTCACGACACCGCATGAGCGAAATAACTACTCCTTACACATTAATATATTTCAACGACCCTGAATGTTTTTCATGTTCAAAAGTAAAAGAGCGTCTTGACACATGTACCACACTGAAGAACATGGTGTGTGATAGCACACTCACGGTGGTAGGTATCTATCCTTACAACAACTTTGAAGAATGGAAGCTAGAACCAATTCCAGAATATCTTATCAACGGCTGGGACTATGAACAAAAAATAGAAGGAGAACAGACCTATGACCTGATGACAATGCCCCTGTTCTACCTTCTTGACCACGACAAACGCGTCATTCTCAAGAATGAGGGAAGCCTTAATTGCGTGTTAAGAGTATTGACACACCTGAAAGGAAGAGAATATAACGACATTGAGGAAACACTCGATGTCGCATGGGTTTGGGGAATGTCACCAAATATCTTAAAGCTTGTCCGCGAGGATGATTAAAAGATAGTGCGTAGAATCACTGGGAACCTTGAAGGATTGTGACGAGCGATACCCAAGCACCCAAACTATTTCCCCGTCTGCTTCAAGCAGCCAAGTCTCATTTTTCTCTTTTTCCGAAAGTTTTATGTCGGTGAAAAGGTCACTGACGAGTTTGCTGCCATGCATTCCAAATGGACGAAAACGGTCGCCCTCACGCCAATGTCTTAGTAGCACTTCCGAGCATTGAAGAATATCACTGCTGAATGCCACACTCCGCTTGCCATCAACCATCTCAGGAGAGAACGACGTGCCATCCACATGACTTATTTTCAAAGAAATTGGCTCAACCACCTTATCTTCCTCCAAATCTATCACATAGACTTTCTCTTCACGCAGCTGGAGCGGTAAAACATCAATAGTCATGCGGTTAATTGTAGCTTTGTGACTTGAAGAAATGAAATGTCTACCCACTGCGCTTATTAGCATATCATGGCACTGTTCGACATTGAATCCCAATGGTTTGAGTATTTCATAGAGCAGCATTTCGCGGTTGTCAAAACTATTGAGAATCTCAAGGTCAATTACAAGAGAATCGCCCTCCTGGTCGCTCACTATGTTGCGCATAACACCCAAGCTCTCACGATACAGCTCATTGCATTGGCGCATATTCTCTATCGTTGTAAGAAGTGCATTCTTTGCGCCATCAAACTCTTGATACATAGCTGGCAACACAATGTTGCGCAAGCGGTTACGCTTAGCGTCATTCTCAAAATTTGTGCTGTCGGTCACAAAGTCCTGCCCTATCTCGCCAAGACACTCAAGGATTTCGGCACGCGACGTGCAGAGGAGCGGACGCACCACTACTCCATTTTTCGGTCTCATGCCCGCAAGTCCCGCTATGCCAGTGCTCCGCAAAGCGTTGAGGAAGAACGTCTCGATATTGTCATCATTGTGGTGAGCCACAGCGATGCAGCTACAGCCATATGCCTGACGCAGTTCTTCAAACCATTCATATCGCTGTTCTCGGCACGCCATCTCCATCGACACGCCGCGCTCTTTCATATAGGCTGGCACATCAAAGTGCTTTACATCGAGTGGCACTCCAAGCTTTTGGCACAATTCCGTGACAAATCTCTCATCACGATTGCTCTCATCGCCTCGCAAGTGGAAGTTGCAGTGAGCAGAACGGCAGTCATAGCCCAACTCAAGCAGCACACGCAGCAGCGCGACAGAATCGGCGCCGCCACTCAGCGCCACCAATACTGGCATCGAGGCATCGATAAGTGAGCCTCTATCGATAAATGCCTTAACCTTATTTAGAATTTGTCCTTCCATTTATAAAAAAAGGATGTGACACTTAAGGACACACCCCTTTTTCAATTATTACCAACATAAAATATTCAAGGGATAAGATTGTGACTACGGAACACCTTTTGAATCTTCTCCAAAGCAAATGTCACCTGGTCGCGAGTGTGAGTCGCCATAAGGCTGAAGCGGATGAGTGTGTCATCTGGAGCAACCGCGGGCGAAACCACTGGATTGACGAAGATGCCCTCGTCAAGCAACTCACGAGTGATGAGGAATGTGAGGTTGTTGTCGCGGATGAAGAGCGGGATAATTGGAGTCTCGGTGTGACCAATCTCGCAGCCCATCTGGCGGAAACCGTCAAGAGCATAGTGAGTGTTCTCCCACAATCTCTCCTGGCGCTCAGGCTCGGCAATCATGATGTCAAGAGCAGCGCTCACAGCTGCTGTTGCAGCTGGAGTAATGCTAGCAGTGAAAATATAACTACGACTATGGTGACGCAAGTAGTTGGTAATCACCTCGTCGGTAGCGATAAAGCCACCCAACGAAGCAAACGACTTACTGAATGTACCCATAATAAGGTCCACCTCGTCGGTCAGTCCAAAGTGATCGCACACGCCGCGTCCGCCATTACCGAATACACCAATGCCGTGAGCCTCATCAACCATGATGCAGGCGTCATATTTATGTGCTAACTCAACGATGTCGGGCAGTTTACAAACGTCGCCCTCCATAGAGAACACACCATCGGTGACGATGAGTTTCACCTTATCGGGCTTACACTTCTGCAGCTGAGCCTCAAGCGAGGCCATATCGTTGTGCTTATATTTAAGTGACTGAGAGAACGACAAGCGACGACCCTCGATGATTGATGCATGGTCCTGCTCGTCCCAGAGGATATAATCCTCACGACCAGTAAGACACGAAACAACGCCGAGGTTCACCTCAAAGCCAGTGCTGTAAATCATAGCATCTTCCTTGCCAGCGTAGGCGGCGAGCTTTTTCTCAAGATCTTTATGAATGTCAAGAGTACCATTAAGGAATGGCGAACCAGCCATACCAGTACCATACTTCTTAGTAGCCTCAATAGCCGCTTCACGCACGCGTGAGTCAGTAACGAGACCAGAATAGCAGTTTGAACCGAACATGAGGACTTTCTTTCCATTGATGATAACCTCGGTGTCCTGTTCACTTGAGATGGCTCGGAAATAAGGGTAAATGCCTGCTGCTTTGGCCTTTTGAGGCTCAGTGTAGCTTGCCAGCTTCTGTTGTAGTAGCTTCATAAAATCTTTTTATTGCGGTAGTATTAATATTATTACCTATTGTTTCAGCCTGCAAAATTACAAAAAAAATTGTTATAACTATAAAATTCCTTAATCTTTTGATGTAAAAAAGTATTAACGAGGCTTGAAGCGATGCATAATGTACAATTCTCAATTCATAATGAGTTCTCGCCTGCTTAAGTCTCATTTTATAATTTGTCTGAAAAAACTGATAACTGATAACTGATAACTGACAACTTTTCACTACCTTTGTAGCTGGATTTTAAGAGTTGAAGATGGATTTCAAGTTACATTCGCAATATGAGCCCACTGGGGACCAGCCGCAAGCCATTAAAGAGCTTGTGGATGGCGTGAATGGCGGCTTACCATGCCAGACACTGCTTGGCGTAACAGGTTCGGGAAAGACTTTCACGATGGCTAATGTCATAGCTCAGACCAACCGCCCTACCCTCGTGCTGTCGCACAACAAGACCCTGGCGGCTCAGCTCTATGCCGAGTTCAAGTCGTTCTTCCCCGAGAACTCGGTGCAATACTTTGTATCCTACTACGACTACTACCAACCCGAGGCCTATCTGCCATCGGTAGATAAATACATCGAGAAGGACCTTGCCATCAACAAGGAAATCGACCGTTTGCGTCTCGCCACTGTAACCGCGCTGCTCTCGGGTCGCCGCGACGTGATAGTGGTGTCGAGTGTGTCGTGCCTTTATGGCATGGGGAACCCCGAGAACATTGAGGCTAATATCGTACACCTCAAAGTGGGTGACCGCATAGGGCGCGACGCGTTCCTGCGACGACTCGTCGATGCACTCTACTCACGCAACGAGTATGAACTCTCTATGGGCACTTTCAGAGTGAAGGGCGATACCGTTGACGTGATGATTGCCGACACGGACGCCGTGCTGCGCGTCATCTTCTGGGGCGACGAGGTTGAGAGCATGGAGCTTCTCGACCCATTGACAATGCTCCCTCGCGAGAGCGTGGAAGGCTTTATCATCTACCCTGCCAACATCTTCGTGACCAGCAAGGAGAGCATGGCAAACGCCCTGGGAAAGATTGATGTCGACTTAGGCACGCAGGTTGATATGTTCTACCGCGAAGGCCGCCCAGTAGAAGCAAAACGACTATATGAACGCGTGACCTACGACTTGGAGATGATTCGTGAAGTGGGCTACTGCTCGGGCATAGAGAACTATTCCCGCTACTTCGACGGCCGTGAGCCTGGCGCTCGCCCATATTGTCTGCTCGACTACCTGCCTAAAGACTTCCTCACCATCATCGACGAGAGCCACGCCACAGTGCCGCAGGTAAGAGCGATGTATGGCGGCGACCGTTCCCGCAAAGACACGCTTGTGAACTATGGTTTCCGCCTAGATGCCGCACGCGACAATAGGCCTTTGACATTCACAGAGTTTGAGGCATTGACTAACCAGACAATCTACGTTAGCGCCACACCTGCCGACTATGAACTGGAGCGTTGTGAAGGCATCGTCACAGAGCAGATTCTTCGCCCTACAGGTCTTCTTGACCCAAAGATTACTGTGCGCCCCTCGCTTGGACAAATCGATGACCTTATCCACGAGATTGAACTGCGTGTGGAAAACGGCGAGCGAGTGCTTGTGACTACCCTCACCAAACGTATGGCAGAGGAGCTTAACAACTACTTGGCAAAAATCGACATCAAGTGCGCCTATATGCACAGCGATGTAGAGACTATGGACCGTATACAAATCATTGACGACCTGCGACTTGGAGTAATCGACGTGCTGGTGGGAGTAAACCTGCTGCGCGAAGGTCTTGACCTGCCAGAGGTGTCGCTAGTAGCAATTCTTGATGCTGACAAGGAAGGCTTCCTGCGCTCACACCGAGCATTAACTCAAACGGCCGGTCGCGCAGCAAGAAACCTGAACGGCGAAGTGATCATGTATGCCGATAAAATCACCGACTCGATGCAGCGCACAATTGACGAGACCGAGCGCCGCCGCACCATGCAACTCAAGTACAACGAAGAGCATGGCATAACGCCTCAGGCTATCGTCAAGGCACGCAACGCCATCATTGGTGTTGACACCAACATGAGCGCGAGCGATGAGACACGCCAGCATGCACGACGCTACGAGAGCAACGTGGTGGATATGTCATCGCTCAAGAATCAAGTGGAGGCAGAGTTTGACCACACTGCCGGCATCGCTGCCGACCCAGTGATTGCCTACATGAAGCCGCAAGACCTGGAGAAGACTATCGAATATCTTAAGGCCCAAATGGTGGCAGCTGCCAAAAATATGGAATTCCTCGCCGCCGCCCAATACCGCGACGAGATTCTCAAATTGCAGAATAAATTAGAGAACAGCATTGGCAAATAATAGTCGGCATATCGAAGGACAATGGCTGCCCACAACCAAGAAAGAGATTGAGCATCTAGGGTGGGAGCACATCGACGTGATACTCTTCACGGGCGATGCCTACATTGACCACCCTTCGATGGGCACGGCAGTGATTGGGCGCACCCTCGAGGCACATGGCTACAAAGTGGCGGTAGTGCCGCAGCCCAACTGGCGTGACGATCTGCGCGACTTCAAGAAACTAGGCAAGCCACGGCTGTTCTTTGGCGTATCGGCTGGTGCGATGGACTCAATGGTGAATCACTACACCGCCAACCGCCGTCGGCGCAGTGACGATGCCTACACCCCCGACGGTCGCGCCGGTGCCCGTCCCGACTATCCCACCATTGTCTATAGCGAAATCCTCAAAAAACTGTTCCCCGATGTACCAGTGGTGGCTGGTGGTATCGAGGCATCACTACGGCGACTGTCGCACTACGACTACTGGCAAGACCGCCTGATGCCTTCGATTATGGACACAGCGCCAGTCGATATTATCACCTACGGCATGGGCGAACTCGCTACTATTGCCATTGCCGACACGTTAAGCGCTGGAGCAAAGATTGATGATTTGACCGATATTCCTCAGACCGTTGTTCGTCGCCCGCTGAGCGAAGTGCCCGTTGAAAATGATGAGGAGAATATTGTCTTGCACTCTTTTGCACAATGCCAGGCGAGCAAGCGTTGCCAAGCCGAGAATTTCAAGAATATTGAAATTGAGAGCAACCGTTGGCATGGTCACACACTGTGGCAAGCAACTGGTGACGTGGCCATTAAGGTTAACCCTATGAATCCTCCCATGACTACCGATCAGGTAGATGCTTCGTTCGATTTGCCATATACCCGCCTTCCTCATCCACGCTATCGTGGCAAGCGCATTCCTGCCTACGAGATGATACGTCACTCGGTGTGCATGCACCGCGGCTGCTTTGGCGGCTGCGCCTTCTGCACCATCAGCGCGCATCAAGGCAAATTTATCGCCTCACGCAGCAAAAAGTCGATAATGCGCGAAGTGAAACAAGTGACGCAGATGGAAGATTTCAAGGGCTATATCAGCGACCTGGGCGGTCCTAGCGCCAACATGTACGCTATGCACGGCCATGATCTGGAGCGATGCAAACGATGCACCCGCCCCTCATGTCTGCATCCCAAGCCCTGCCCTAACCTCAATAACGACCATCGCCCACTGCTTGACATCTACCACAGCGTAGATGCACTGCCACAGGTCAAGAAGTCGTTCATTGGCAGCGGAGTGCGCTATGACTTGTCGATGCACCGTTGCGGTGACCAAGAGATTGACAAGGCCAATGCCCAATACAACGAAGAACTAATCCGTTTTCATGTCTCAGGTCGCTTAAAGGTGGCACCCGAGCATACCAGCGACGAAGTGCTGAACGTGATGCGCAAACCGTCATTCTCACAGTTTGTGCAACTCAAGCGCATCTTCGACCGAGTGAATGCCAAATATCATCTTAATCAACAACTTATACCCTATTTCATCTCCTCCCATCCAGCATGCCGCGAGATGGACATGGCAGAACTTGCCGCGCTCACTAAGGAACTCAATTTCCACCTCGAGCAAGTCCAAGACTTCACCCCTACTCCCATGACTGTAGCAACCGAGGCATTTTACACTGGTTTCCACCCCTACACCCTAAAACCCATCTACACTGCCCACAGCAAAGAGGAAAAACTCGCCCAGCGCAAATATTTCTTCTGGTACGACAAGCAATACAAGAACGACATCATCAAGTCGCTCAAAAAGATGCACCGCAGAGACCTGATAGAAAAACTTTATCCTAAAAAATGAAGAAAAGGGGGCAGTTCTTTTTTCTTCATAAAATTTGTTAATGACTGACGCAAAACTGCTTCTTTTGCGTCATTATTTTGACATGGATGAACAAGAGTATGAACAGTTGGTAGTTGCGTTGCGCAAGAAGGCTGTTGCTACATGCTTAGCGTGTGGTGCCGATGCGATGCAAGCCGAAGATGTGGCGCAAGACGTGCTGCTACGATTGTGGCAGATGCGCGGCACTCTCGACCGCTACCGTTCACTCGAAGCACTCGTCGTGGTGATGGCACGCAACAATCTCACCTCATTCTTTCGCAAAGACCGTAGTGTCCCTATTACGACGATGAGCCTCAAGCATTTACAGTCGCAACTAATTGCCCCCGACGAATCTCTTATCTCATCGCAAGAAGTGGCATGGCTCAATGAAGCCATCAGGCGGTTACCCAGCACGCAATATGCAGTGCTTCACATGCGCCAAGTGGAAGGCCTTAGTTATGACCATATAGCTCGGCGTCTTGGCATTGAGACAAGTACAGCACGTAGTCTGCTGTCAAGAGCACGTATTAAATTACTTGATGAGATTAAAAGAAGAAACAGACTATGAAGAATCATGACTCACACATAGAATCGTTAATTGAGCAGTTCATGCTAGGCGAAACATCCCTTGAGCAAGAGCGTGAGTTGAGTCAATATTTCGCCAACTCAACATCAATTCCCGAGGAATGGGAGGCCTATAGAAATATGTTTGCATACTTTGATGCTGGAATGCCAGTAGAGAGCGAAAAGCCCAAACGCAACATTGCTCGCCCTGTGTGGGCACTAATCGCAGCAGCTGCAATGGCAGCAATAATCTTCCTTGTGGCACCACACTTGCAGCGCACTCCAACCTCTAAAACTTATACTCCACAACCCATTACAACAGAAAACGAAAACAAAACGAAGCGTGACACTATTGTCACTACAAACCTGACTCAAGCATCTCCACTCATTGCCAAAAAAGAACGCAAAACCACTAAAGAAAGTCCTCATGTTGCCCTCAAGCATCACTTCGCTCCCGACAGCATAGAAATAGAGCGTGAAAAAGGCGAAGTGGAACAAGCCCAGCAAGAGCTTATGGCTGAAAAGTTCATCATCGAGCAAGAGCGCCAAGAGATTCTTGATGAGCAATATTACAGCCGTGTTCAACAACAGGCTCTGCAAAACGAAAATCCGCAATTTATACAAGTAGTATTCAAATAAAACACCTAATTGATATGAAAAATCTATTTATCACAATCATCATGGCAGCGGCGATGGCAATCCTTACCATCTTTAGCTGTGCAGCACAAGAGAATGTTTCTAAGGCCTTCAACAGTTTCATTAAAGAGATTGCACAAGGAAAGAACATCTACACTATGTGTAAATCTATCGACTACCGCGACAAAGAGAGCGGGGAAGTCACTGGAGTGTGCCTTGTCAATGAGTTTAGTGTCTCAAGTCGCGACAAGCACCTGATAACCGATTTGACACGAGCCATGTCACAAGACAACGAGAACGCCTATCACTACGCCTCAGGCATGGCTGGCAGCAAGGGAGTGACCTACGCCATCGCCTACGGCACCGGCAAGAATGATTTTGAACTCATTGGTGCCGATAATGACATGAATTTCATTGTAGTATGCTTCAAAGACAAACGTCAGAGCGACTTTCGCACAACTTATGCCATTGAATGGAAGCAAGATGATGATGGCAACTATACTGGCAAGATTTACAAAATCTTTGGTAAAAAACCTGAAGACATGATGAGCAGTAGCAACAAGCACAAGAGCACAGTACTTTACAGTAACGGCAAAAGCGGTTTCACACTAAATGTAGATAGTCTAATTGAAATGAATGGATTAAAAAATTTTGATTCTCTGAAAGACTTGCCGGGGCAATTCGATGTGTTAAGCGACAAACTTGGCAATATTTACAATTTCAGTACATTCTCAAACTCCGACCGCAACGGCAATATGAACAATTCCACCTGGCTCACCACTTTTGCCATGTACTGCAACAAATTCAAGGAGAAGGTGAAACACTCGCCTAACAAAGGTTCAGTCTATGCCACCGAACTATTACAACTATGCAAACAAGCCGACGACGTGATCACCTCAAGCGAGAAAAAACTATGCGTCAAAGCCCTTAAAGAATGCCAAAAAAGCACCAAAGACACCTTTGTCACAGGTCTGCTAGAAGAAGCCATCAAATGGCTCAACGGCGAATATTTGCTAGTTGGTGACTAACATTCAGCAAATAGTAACTTAGCAACGAAATATAAATAAGGGCATCTTTTTTTTGATGCTCTTGTTTTTTTGTGTAATTTAGCAACCTTAAAACAACATTTTGTTATGACACTTGACGAACTGAAATTCAATGGCGATGCCAAGGGCATTAGAGTGATACAAACACAACGGGGCGAGGTGAATGCCGCTAACTCATACTCGCAATGGAACCTTTGCCATTACACAGGTGATGAAGCGCAGCATGTGTTTGAATCACGCTTAAAATTATGTCAACAACTAGGCATTGACTATGACCACTTGATTATGCCTCGGCAGGTTCACTCCTGTCGTGTGACAGCTTTTGACGAGAAATTAGTCGCTTCGCCGAGCCGAATCAGAAAACTGATGCTCGATGATGTAGATGCGCTAGTAACCACGGTACCTGGCGTGTGCATCGGTGTCAATACTGCCGATTGCGTCCCAATTGCTTTGACCGACCCAACGAATGGCGTCATCGCAATTGCCCATGCGGGATGGAGAGGAACTGTTGGGCGCATTGCCGAAGACACCGTCAAAGTGATGGAAGCCGTGGGTGCAAAAATCAGCAACATCCTTGCCACGATGGGCGTGAGCATCTGCCAAGAATGCTTCGAAGTTGGCGACGAGGTGGTTAAGGCATTTGAAGACGCTGGCTTTGACATGTCACTCATAATGCATCGCAACGCAAGTACTGGCAAGGCACACATCAACCTGCAAGAGGCAAACCGACAAGTGCTTATAGCCGCAGGCGTGCCACCAAGCAACATCACTCTCCCCGAGCACTGCAGCCGCTGCGAGAGTGACCGCTACTTCTCGGCCCGCCGTCTTGGCATCAACAGTGGCAGAACATTTACTGGAATCGTAAAGTACAATGTATAATACCTTCTCGTGATCTGGTTTAAAAAAGTTCTTGAAAAATTAGTGCAAGCTGAGTGCAGCACCATGCTTGCATGAGTGTTGCCGAAGCGCAGCCTAATTTATCCAAATGCCGCAAAATCGCAAATGGTTTGTACAGGTAAGTCTACACATGGAATCAAGAATAAAAAAAACTACAACTTTTTTGCTTATAACTGAAATCTTTTCACTAACTTTGCAAAAACATAAACAAACAACAAATAGTCTACTAAAAAATATATACATTTTTTCATCAAATATT
Organism: Muribaculaceae bacterium; assembly: GCA_017618355.1. GTDB lineage: Bacteria > Bacteroidota > Bacteroidia > Bacteroidales > Muribaculaceae > Sodaliphilus. The sequence goes on along the minus strand of JAFZUL010000178.1, from coordinate 11,805 downwards.
AACTAATTATTTTTTTATTATTATGAAGAAATTTTTATCAATCTTACTGGCAGTACTAGTGTTAGGTGCTTGCACCACAGTTACTGTAGATGCCAAGAAAAAGTCATCTAAGAAAAAGGCTCGCACAACAAAAGTGGTGAAAAGAGACTTGGTAAGAACTTACTGCAAGACTGTTGAATTCAGCAATGTTCGTTCGGGACCAAGTATGGACTGTCCTGTTGTAGAGACTCTGCAAAAAGGGCACGTGGTTTTCGTTGTTCAACAAGAAGGCGAATGGTACTACATCAACATGTACCCTGGACAAGAAATAGAAGGAACACAGTATGGCTGGACCCACCGCAAAAACCTGCGCTACCATGCGCCGGATGATGGTGTGAACTAACCAGCTATAGATACTAGAAAATGAGGATAACAAATACTTGAGAATCCTACCAGCAGGCTCCTTTTTAAAGCCTGCTGGTTCTTTTTTCTCGAAATATGCATGAAACAAAAAAGAATATAAAAATGATTTGGGAGATTGAGCAGAAATTGCTAATTTTGTAGTTTGAATCGCTGGCGGACGCAATTAAATACTTTTGCCATGTTTCTCGTCAGCTTGTTTGCTTGATTATATTACTTTTTGTCCTCTTGTCTTTTTTGCTAAAATATAACCACTATGACAACAGCTATTTATACACTCACTTCGCAGTTGCATGATGCAGCTGCTGTAGATGCAGCCACTAAGGAGTTCCTGGGCGGGCTTGGCATCGAGTATGAACTTAAGGTTGGCGACTTCAAAGATTATGGCGGTCACGACCTTGAACTGATTTATGTGCGCACAGGCGGCACCGAGGGAATCTTCAAGAACGAGTTGCCACGCATTCTGCGCCAGTCAAAGCAGCCATTCTACCTGCTAACCTCGGGCAAGAGCAATTCGCTCGCCGCCTCAATGGAGATTTTGTCATATCTGCGCCAGCAGGGCCTCAAAGGCGAGATTCTGCATGGCAGCAACGAATATATCAAAGCTCGCGTCAACACTCTGCAACAAGTGGGCAAAGTAATGCGTGAGTTGAACGGTTGCCACCTGGGAGTGATTGGCGAGCCAAGCGACTGGTTAATATCGAGCGCGGCAAAATACCGCACCATCGAAGACCGTCTGGGCATCAAGATTGAGCACATCGACATGGACGAACTGCTCATGCTCATCGAGCGCATACCTACCGACATAAAAAGCGACCTCGCCGACAAAGCGCCCAATGACACCATCCGCAAGTCGCTCGTAGGTGCCGAACGCATTTACGAGGCGTTGAAACTTATCGTGGAGGGCTATGACCTGCAAGGCTTCACCATCCGTTGCTTCGACCTGCTCACGGCAGTGAAGAACACTGGCTGCGTTGCACTTGCCAAGTTCAACAGCGAGGGCATCGTGGCTGGTTGCGAGGGCGATATTCCCGCCATGCTCTCAATGAAAATAGCTCAAGCCGTGACTGGAAAAAGTGCCTTCCAAGCCAACCCCGCACGCATCAACCCCGAGACTGGCGAACTCCTCTTCGCCCATTGCACCATCCCATTTGACATGGTTGACAGCTACGAACTTGACACTCACTTTGAGTCAGGAATCGGAGTGGGAATACGCGGCTTTATGAAGCCTGGTCCCGTCACCATCTTCAAGGTTAGCGGTGGTCTTGGTCGTCACTATGCCGAGGAAGGCACGCTCATTGAGTGCCAAGGTAATCCCGACTTGTGCCGCACTCAGCAACTCATACAACTCAACGACAAAGAGGCAGCCCGCTACTTCTTGACCACCCCTATCGGTAACCACCACATCATCATGCAAGGCCACCACAAAGCCGTGCTCGATGAGATACTTTAAGCGCTACATGCTTTTGGACAAATATCGGTGAGGTTTGAGAGTTCTCTCCACTCTCTACTCTCCACTGTAAACTATGAACTATAAACTCTGAACTAAAATGAGACATACACCAGTATTGCTGCTCACTGGCTACTTGGGCAGCGGAAAAACAACACTAGTAAATCATATTCTCACTAATGAGAAAAACATAAAATTTGCCGTTATCGTCAATGACTTAGGAGAAGTCAACATCGACGCAAGCCTCATCCAAAAAGGCGGCATAGTGGGGCAGAAAGATGAGAGTCTGGTGGCATTGCAGAATGGCTGCATCTGCTGCACCCTCAAGATGGACCTTATTGAGCAGCTCCACGACATCATGAAGCTCAACCGCTTCGACTACATCGTCATCGAGGCAAGTGGCATCTGCGAGCCAGAGCCAATTGCGCAGACCATCTGCTCCATCCCCAATATGGACGACAGGTTCATAGAGCACGGCATTCCTTACCTCGACTGCATCGTTACCGTGGTTGATGCCCTGAGAATGCAGAGCGAGTTTGCATGCGGCGAAAACCTAAAGCGACGTGACATCGGTGAAGAAGATATCGAGAACCTGCTCATCCAGCAGATAGAATTCTGCAATATCGTGTTGCTAAACAAAGCTTCGGAAGTAAATGACGATGAGCGCGAACGCATCCGTCATATCATCCATGCTTTGCAGCCAGCAGCACAAATCATCGACTGCGACTACACCAATGTCAATCTTGATGACATCCTAGAGACTGGTCTCTTCGACTACGAAAGAGTGGCAAGTTCGGCAGGCTGGATTCGTGAGATAGAGCGCCCAGCTACCGAGGAGGAAGAAGCCGAAGCTCATCACCACCATCACCACAATGATGACCACGACGAACATGAACATCATCACCACCACGACGATGATGACGACCATGAGGAGCACGAAGAACATGGACACCATCACCACCACCATCATCATCACGATGAGGGTGAAGCCGAGGAGTATGGCATCCAGACTTTCGTCTATTACCGCCGCCCGGCAATTGATATTCACAATTTTGACCGCTTCGTTGCCACCAAGTGGCCCAAGAATATCATCCGCGCTAAGGGACTCATCTACTTCAGCCACAACCGCGACATGTCGTTCCTCTTTGAGTCGGCTGGAGTTCAGAAGAAACTGACGGAGAGCGGATATTGGTTCGCAACTGCCCCTGAAGAAGAGTTGAGACGGATGGTAGAATACAACCCTGACATCCTGCGCGACTGGGATGAGCAATATGGCGACCGAATGGTAAAACTCGTCTTCATAGGTCAAAACCTCAACAAGGAGCAACTCGCCCACGACCTCGACGAGTGCCTAGAAAATACATAACGCACAATTGAGTCCTGGGCGTTGTTGGTGTATTGCGCCGCAAGCGCGGCGTTCATCTGCGAAGCGGCAAAACCAGCGAGCACAGCGAGTGTCAAAACCAGCAAAGCGTCAAAACTATTTTATCACCCATCGTGCTATCCTTGCTGAGCCACGTTTTCCTTTTACTATGCGCTTGAAGAGCCAAGGCATAACTTTACGGTATTTCCACTTGCTATTGAGCATGGAATATGCTTTCTGACACGCTGGCTTGGCAAATTCGGGATGTCCCTCGCGCTCATAATGCGCCGCAAGATCAAGCAAGCGATATGCCAGCAAGTCGTAATATCGCTGTTTATCAATTAGATTTGAGTTTTTCACGTCTAGATTCATGTAGCGGAGCGACACTTCCCACTTGCCATGGTTTGCGCTGAAACTGGTGCCGGTAATAGAGTTTGCCCCTCCATAAATAACATCAACTCGAGGCTTCCCCTCGAGATAACCCACGATGGGTCTAGCCAGCAAGATTCTGAGACCATATTCAAAATCATTCCAATGCGAGATGCTGTTATTCCAAGCTATCTTCTTGATAAAGTCGCGGCGCGCGCAAAACGCTTGAGTTGCCAAAACGCTGTGAAGAATATGGTTAGCAATAATGTCTTTCTTGTAGATTGGCATCGCCTTTTTCTCTCCAACATCATTGACCTGATTGCGACGTGCGATGATAATGTCAGCGCGACGTGGTGATGACTGGAAAGCATCCATGTATTTCTGTACCAACCGTCTATCCATAAGGTCGTCACTGTCGAAGAACATCAAATAGTCGCCAGTGGCAAACTGCATTCCACGGTTGCGGGCAGCGCTTGCTGTCTGCTGCTTCTCCTGAGTGACAATCACCTCAAAATCAGGAGCATTATTTTCAATCTTAAACTGGTTGAGCACCACCAGCGAGTCGTCGGTAGAGAAATTATCAACCAATATCACCTGCAATGGACGATGTGTCTGCTCAACCACGGTTTTCAGCGTCCGTGGCACTATGTTCGCACGGTTATAAACTGGAATAATTATTGATACTGTACTCATATTGACTCCAAAATTAGACAATCTTTTGGAGAAATGCAAAAAAAACAATACTTTTGCATAGTTTAATGAAAAAATAGTTTCAAATGAAGATTTTATTTGTTGGTGACGCAAGCAATATGCACAACTGTCTGGCTCAAGCGATGCGCGACTTGGGGCACACAGCTATTGTCGCCAGCAATGGCTCGCACTGGATGGACACAAGTCGAGACATCAACCTAAAGCGCGGTCCGGGCAAACTAGGTGCTTTGAGGTATGTCCTCGACGTGTTGCGCGCGCTGCCACAAATGCGCGGCTTTGACGTGGTGGTGACCTGCGGACACATCTTCTTGGATCTCAAACCCGGCAAAGTGCGTCGAGTCTTTGATTGGCTCAAGCGCCACAACCGCTGCATGGTGTTGGGAGCCTTAGGCACCGACTATGTGTATTATCATGCATGCCACGACAGAAAGACCTACCGTTACAGCGACTTCATGGTTGGAGACAACCCCTCGCCCTACGCATTGTCAAGCGAATATCAAACAAAGCACGAGAACAACTGGAAACTGCCATTGATGCGTGAGCACAGCGAGCATATCCTTAACAACATAGATGGCGCAATTTCGTGCCTATGGGAGTATCACGAGTGTTACAAACCACTGCTCGGCGACCGACTAGCCTATGGCGGCATACCCATCGACACAAAATACGTTGAGCCACGCATCCTTGACCGTGAGCCAGAGAAAGTGAAATTCTTCATCGGCATTCAACGCGACCGCAACATCCTAAAAGGCACCGACCAGCTTCTTGAGGCGGCGCAACGCACTGTGGACCGCTACCCAAACCTTTGTGAACTGAAAGTGGTCGAGAATATACCATACGAGGAATATGTGAAATTGCTAAACGAGTCACACGTCCTGCTCGACCAGCTCTACTCCTACACCCCTGCCACCAATGCCCTGCTAGCCATGGCGCGAGGATTGGTTGCAGTGAGCGGCGCCGAGCCTGAATACTACGACCTTATTGGCGAACATGACAACCAACCCATAATAAATGTGAGCCCACTCATCGAAGGCGACATCAATGCCAAGCTTGAATGGATTGTGCAAAACAAACATCGTCTTCCTGACCTAAGCCGCCGCAGCCGCGAATTTGTCGAGAAGCACAACGAAGCCCACGTGGTAGCCCAGCGACATCTTAACTTCTATGAGAAATTATTAACTAACAAATGACTTTAGAGATACTTATATGCACCCTTGATGATGGGATAAACAATATTCCTGCCATGCTACTTGAGCCGCTGGAAGGCATTGGCTACCTTGTGTCGTGGCAGCATAGCAACGACAAGGAAATTGCGCTGCCCGAAGAGTTGAAACGCGATGACATAAAAATTTATGACCTTGAAGGACGCGGGCTAAGCCGCAACCGCAACAACTGTCTGCGCCACGCCACTGCCGACGTGTGTCTGATTGGTGACGACGACTGCCGCTACACCCACGAGCAGCTGCAAAAGGTGATCGACACCTTTGCCCAAAATCCCGATGTTGACATCGCCACCTTCAAATTTGAAGGCGACGGTTCAACCAAGTATTACCCAAAAGAATCTTTCAGCTTATCAAAATTTCCCAAAGGATATTTTGTTGCATCTATCGAAATTGCCTTACGTCGCGAGAGCATTCAGGATAAAATATGGTTTAATGAGAATTTTGGATTAGGAGCAGAAATCTTTCATTGTGGTGAAGAGCACATTTTCATACAAGATGCTTTATCACATGGACTTACCTGCAAATTCTTTCCAATTACTATCGTTAGAGAAAATGATTCTACAGTTTGTATAAGGCGAGACAACGAGCGCGGCACACTGATGGCACACGGAGCAATCCTGCAACTATATCAGCCAAAGACCAAATACTTGCGCATGATAATCAAAGCCTATAGATTATGGCAAGATAGAAATGTGCCATTCTTCAAAGCTCTACGGCAAATGAAACATGGCATCAAGTATATAAAGTCGCACCCAGAGATAATGTAAAATTATTTCATCATCAACATAAAGTCCTCAAAGCGGCGCCAATGACCATCAATGAAGCGGGTGTTAATCTGCTGGTCAACACCATCGATAAGGGCAAAAGGACTCATGCCCGAGACAATGTTGACACACGAGGTGCCCGAAATGCGCTTGGAGAACTCTATATAATAGTATTGACCACTCTTGTCCTGGCATAGCTGCAAGTGGAAGATATCGCTGAACATGCCATCTTTCTTGGGGCAAACGGCCTTGACAAACTCTGATACATGGATTGCCAGTTCACCATCAAGCGGCAACAATTTAATGAAGCGGTCATAGCCGTTCTTTAGCGTCACCTCACGGGGAAAGATATACATTTTCTCGTCGTCATATCGCAGCACATCAACCACATATTCATGCTTTATGTCAATCTTCTGCATTACGCAGGCGTTGTCGAGGAACTGTATATTGCGTGACCCAGCCGACATAGAATTGGGTTTGACGCAAACATTCGATAAAGCAAAAGTCTCAGGAACTCTTATGGCACAGTCAGATGTAAGTGGTGCTAAATACTCATTCATCTGCATCTTGTTGTAATAGAAAGGCAAAACATTAGAAAAACTCTGTCCCTGTGCGATTTTGTAAGCGACAGGATTGGATTGGCGGGTCAGTTCATCAGCAGGAAAAATCACTGCCTCACCTGACTCAAGCATCTCAAAAGCCTGGACGTCATGAATAAGATGCACCTGCGTGTGGCGCGAAACAATATGCTGGAAGTCTTCGTCAAGATCGCTCAAAAAAAGCTGATGCTTAGCGCCAGTGGCCTTGACATACTCTTCAAAAAACAGCTCAGCACTCAGTCCTGCCCTACTACCAGATTCAAAGACGACAAAGTTCATAGTTACTTGATTATTCTCTGAACATAAAACATCTCGGCATATGTACGCCCACATTCCAAGCCTCTCATTCTTGCAAGGGCTCTAATTCCCTCTTCATTCAATGGAGAAGGCAAAGTCTTTATTTGAGTTTCATAATGATAAAAAAGTCTGACTTTCTCATCAATGTGTTCACCAATGTCATAATAGAACAACCCTCCAGGAATTTTATCACCGCTATTGACGAAAGGATATTCATAAAGAGCAAACAATGAAGGTACAATATTTTCCTTAAGCCTCATTGCCGCCTTAGTGCACTCATATACAACAATATGGTCTTGATGATGTGATGGATAGTTGACGAAAACCTCATCGGGCATAAACTCACTCATCACCTTATCGATTGCAGTGGTTATTTCTCTTGCAGGAAGAGTATCCATTTCGGCATCTTTATTGTGGTAGAGGATATCATAGCTATATCCAGCATCACGAGCAACTTTATCAACTTCTTGAAGTCGACGCTCTAATGGTTGTCTCACATCACAGCCTCCAACTGTTCCAAATACAACATGGACTTGTGCACCTTGTTTAATTTGGCTCAACATATATCCACCACAGCCTAAAATTTCGTCATCGGAATGAGGAGCTATTATCAAGATTTTTTTCATGACAATGATTCTCTATTATAATGTTAAATATACCTCTTCAAAGTATCCTCAAGCAAGTCAATATTCTCAACCCTTCCAACAATATCTCCTGAGCGGTTGATGATATAGATCATTGGAATCTCGGTCACGTTATATCGCATAGCTGTAGTGGCACCATTTGTGTCGCGAGTCACTATCCACGGCAATCTCGCCACGGCCTGCAACCATGAGGCCTCATCGTCATCGAACGACACTTGGTAGATTTCCAAACCCTTAGACTGATATTTGGTGTAAACATCGTTAAGCAACTTGTTTAGAGTTGGAGAGAACGAACCACTTTGCAAAGTGAAATTGAGAATCACCACCTTACCGTGAGAGCACACCTCCTTGAAACTGCGCATCTTGCCTGCCTTATCCATTAGGGTGAAGTCGAGGACTCCTGTCTCTGTAGCCATCACAGTATCACGAGCCATATTATTATTTGCAGCTCTCCTGATCCTAAGCTTATCTTTATAGGTCTCAACAAGATACTGGGTTCTTGGGTCATTGGGACGATAGGTCGAGAATGCGTTTGTCACAGCACCAATAATCTTGAAGTCGCTATTATCCTCGGGATTAAAGAGAGGCTGGTCTCCAATGTATTTATTCACAATATAATAAGACACTATACTCTTCAAGTCGTTGACAAGCATACGGCTCGTCTCATGCTTCCACTTCTTGAAAGCATCGCTATTGAGGTCGCCCTTCTTGATAAACTCAGCCAACTCCTTATCAAATTTCATCATCGTTTCAGCATTCTTGCTGCCACTGATGGTGAAATTCTCGGCAAAGTGCTTGAGGTCAGTCTTAATCTCTATCTGGTCGATACTGTCGATGGGGAAATAGATTGCATCAACACCATTCACGAGACGATAGATATTTGGATACTCTATAGCATCCTCTTTGAATGAGAATTTGCCATCATCAGTCTTCGCCGAATCAACAAGATGCCACATTCCGTTGTAACTGGTCTCTAAGTAGAGCATTGTAGTGTCACCGGCACCATCAACAACACCGCTAACTTTAAACTTATTGCTGTCGCTGCACGAGCACATAAGTGTCATCATCACAACAGCTAAAAATATCAATTTCTTCATATCGTATTATTATATTATCCTAAAATCTTGCGAAATTACTGCAAATTGCTTGAATGAGCAAATAAAAACTCTAAAATCCCATAATTATACCTGTGGTAAAGGGAGTGAAAGCGACGGCATAGCGCTCTTGAAGCACGTGGCAGGGGCTGTAGCGAACGTAGGCTCCAATGAATTTCCACTTCACGCCTCCCATGATGTCAACCGTCACTGGCACTGGGTGTATTTTGTCACTCGACTCCTTGACCTTTTCGCCGTTGAGTTTATAAATCGTTTCGACGCTGGCATGAAGATTGAAGTTCACCACTGGCCCAGCAAAGATGTCAACTGTGCTGAACAGGCGTTGACGCACTAGCACAGGCAACGTGAGCGAAAACACTTTAACACGCGAAGACTTAGGCTCGGCACCATCGGGATAAGGAGCAATCGAGAGGTAATCGCCATCCCGCTGAAACCGCACATTGTTGTGTAGTTTGTAGTTGCGCCAGTCAATGCCAACACCAGCAGTGATGCGTTGACCGTACCTCGTCTTAAACTTGGCGCCAAAGACGTTGAGCCATCCCAACTCCATGCTGCGCCCCATGTTCACGTCAATTCCGCTGGCATTATCCCAGCCAACGACGAAACCGCCAATGTAGATGTTCCATCCCACGCTGTCTGAACACAGCGGGTACCAGTCAACCTGGATATAATCATTGTCTTCAGCCCAAGCAGAAAAAGCAGCAACGACACATATTATAATAATATATATTCTTTTCATGCTGCAAAATTAGTGCAAGCCGAGAGAAATACCAAATATATTTGAGTTTTTCCGAGGCGCCGCCTAATTTATCCCAAATTACAAAAATCTTCAATTATTTACATCATTAATCATCCGAAAAAATTGATATGTCGAAAAAACTGACCACTTATAGCTGACAACTGAAAACTATTTCATATCTTTGCGGCTCAAAACTTGTGACAATGACCGAAAGAAACATAAAAGGCGTTTTGTTTGATCTCGATGGCGTGCTGATTGACACTGAAGGCACCTATACGAAGTTCTGGGAAGCGGTAGATGATCGTTTCCCAACTGGCGTTGAGGATTTTGCTCAAGTGATTAAAGGGTCGAATCTGCACAACATCCTTCATACCTATTTCCCCACTGAGGAACTTCGCAAGCAGGTGAATGATTTGCTCAACGACTTCCAACGTGATATGCGCTACGACTATTTCCCTGGGACAATCGAGCTGCTCGAGGAGTTGAAGAGTAAGAATATTGCCTGCTGCATCGTCACCAGCAGCGACCGAAATAAGATGGCGGCACTCTATACCCAGCACCCCGACTTTGCCAACCACTTCGCTGCCATCGTCACCGGTGAAATGGTAAACGAGCCCAAGCCGTCGCCCGAGTGTTTCCTTCTCGGTGCAAAGAAGTTGGGCATCGACATCAAGGACTGCGTGGTGATTGAAGACTCCATCAATGGCCTAAAAGCTGGCATGGCAAGCGGCGCACGCGTGATAGGTCTAGCCACAACTTGCTCCAGCGAGGCAATAGCTCCTTATTGCCATTTAGTTCTTAATGACATTTCCAATTTAAGCACAAAAACCATCTTAACAATATAAAGACATGAAGATAAGGACATTACTCAGCGCAGCAATCATCGCTGCCCTATTGATAGGTGTTTCGGCCTGCAAATGCAAAAAGGACGAAAATCAGTCATCGAAACCATCAAAAGAGACTATCCAAGTGGTTGACAATAAAGACGAAGTCACCTTTTTGCAGGATTTCCTCGACAATTATATTAAGCTAAGTGGCAAAGAGGCTCAAGAACTTGCCCGCAAGCATCTCACCGCAGATTTCTATAGCACCTACATCGAGAATTGCAACAATCAAGACAACGCAATAGATGTAATTTGCGAGGTTCTTACCAGTGAGAAAGTAGAAAAAATCGATAGAATAGAGAAAGGTAGTGAAGACCCCTCAAGCTTCATCGTGCAAGTCATAGCAAAAGACGCAGAAGGGAAAGAATTCACGCAGCAATACGACATGACTGTAGTCAAAGAAGACGGCAAGTTCAAACTCGCCGACAGCCAAATCTATGACTAAATCAAGGCATAATGCACGCTTTGATTAGGGGCTACAGAATTGTGACCTATAAGAAGACGAAAAAATCCCCACAGGAATTTAGTTTCCTAGTGGGGTTTTTGTGATAATAGAGAACTTTTGCTTACTTGTTCACTTGGAAGCGGTTGAAGCCGTCTTTTAAGTGGGCTACCACTTGGTTGGCGGCTGCTAGGCCGGCGTTGATGTTGGCTTCAGCAGTCTGTGCGCCCATCTTCTTGGGTGTGAAGAACACTCTCTCGGGGAATTTTGCCTCGAGGTCGGCGGCATTGTCGGGTTTCACGTCAGCAACATAGCGGAGGTCTGTGCGCTCGTCAAGAACGGCTGCGAGATCTTCCTCGTTGATGACTTCCTTGCGGGCAGCGTTGATGAGAGTGCCACCCTTAGGCATAAGCTCAAGGAGTGCGCGGTTCACCGACTTGCGAGTCTGATCGTTGGCGGGGATGTGGAGGCTTACGAACTGGTTGTTCTTGTAAAGATCCTCAACACTGTGCACTGGAATGATGCCATCGGCTTCCATAACCTCGTCCTTAACGAATGGGTCGAGGGCGCTTACCTTCATGCCAAAGCCCTTAGCGATGCGTGCCACGTTGCGGCCCACAGCGCCATAAGCGTGAATGCCTAAAGTCTTGTCCTTAAGTTCGGTGCCCGAAGTGCCGTTGTAGCGGTTACGGATAAGGCTAACTACCATACCAAACACAAGCTCAGCAACGGCGTTGGCATTCTGACCAGGGGTGTTCATCACGCACACACCATGCTTAGTGGCCTCGTCGAGGTCGATATTGTCG
>JAFZUL010000177.1 GCA_017618355.1 Muribaculaceae bacterium | reverse complement strand
CTGAGGCCAATTTTTTTGCTGATTGAGCGCAGGGGCAGACCAAGACTGCGTAATTCGATAGCCTTTTTGGCCTGTCTTTCTCTTAATTTCTTATTCATTTTTTTGACTCTTTTATGAGTCAACTTTTTTCAGGCAAAGACAAACTGAGAATATTGCTAGTCAATCAAAAGCCATTGAAGACTGTAAAGAACAATTATTGAAGTGGCCTGAAATCATTAAGAAAATAAAGTCTGAATTCAATATTGATATTTCTGACTGCTATGATATACTACCTGCAGCAGAAGCAATGCTTGCTATTACATACATGTCACTAGATTTAAGTAGTACACTTAAGCTTTATTTTGCTTCTACAATACCACTTGCACGGGCAATTTCTTTATCAAGAATGAATATTATTTGCAATTCCATTATTGACAGAGTTTATGGCTACTTTTCAAGAGATGGTTCTTATTGGGAGAGGTATCTGATAAAGCCATATATAGAGGATAATCTTCCACATTCTTTGTTAGAGATTAGGAATATTATGGAGTCTTGTATAAAAACTAAGCTTTACTCAAAAGACAAACGATTGGCCTTTGTTCATTTGAAAAAGGAATGCTTTATACCTGCCATTAAGATGTTATATACACAAAATCCTTTTATGGAGATTGAGAATAGTATAGCAATAATTAAGGTATTGCCAAAAATTCAAAAAGCAATAACAGAGAGCATAGCTCAGATTGATAAAAATATTAAAAATCGTAACGTAAAGAAATATCAATGGGCAAAATATTTGGGAAAGTTAGCACCATACAAAGACAGGCCTGACATGAATAAAATTTATCAATCTTTTCTTGAATTGAAAAAGGGAAATATTTTGAAAGCGCTGGATTTGGTAAAGAGTTTGAACATCAATAATAATTAAGTTCAGTTTTCTTATGATTCAATGGTATAATCCGTCAAAACTTGATCACTTGATTGCATTTGCCAAACACATCAGAGAAATCTCATCTATTATTAATGAAACATATGAAACAATTTCATACATGCCATAATTGGCTCACAAATACCAAGTCCCTTCAAATAATTTAACACATATAATAGATTATAATAATAGACTTTTAAAATCACACTGTATTTAAATTGTTTATTTCTAAATTAACTCACGGATCCCGAAAGGGTTTCCATGAGTTTCTATATGAGATTATAAAGATCTGCGAGCGAAGCGAGCAGCCCGGGTTTCCCTGTGTACGAGAAGCGAGCGCACCTGTGGATGCGCTCGCGAAAATTTTTCACTTCCTTGTCCTTTCCTTGTGCCTTGTCTGCAACTCCAGCAGGCAGTAGCTGCCCATCATCGCCAGTTCTCTATACTGGTCGCACTGCGTCATCCACTCTATAGTGTCGGTTCCAGCTGGTCTATAGTCCTGCACTATCAGGGCGGCCTCCACTGCCAGGCTCTGCAGTCTCTCCAGGTCTCGGTCTGTCATCTTGTGGTAAATCATAGTTTCGGTTTCTTTGAGAGGTGGGCGAACCTTCGCCCACCTCGTGGTTAATTACTCGTTAAAACTCTCTTGCCATCTTTGCACGGGTCTTGGGATGTAGGACCACTGCAAAATAACTGCATCCTTGAAGACTGCCTTCAGCTCCACTCCGTTAGCGTACTCCCATCTTCGGCGCAGATGGTATTGCAGTACGAGAGTACTGCGGTAGCCGTTGTCCTCGATGACTGCGATAACCTCGTGGCTTGTCTCGATGCCCAGATGGGTCAGACTGCACTCGGGCAGCAGACTGCCATCCTTCCACTCAAAATCATTGATTTGTACCATAGTTGAAAAGGGTTTCTTTGTGAGTGGTGGAGATCTCTCGCTCCACCACTCGGTTAAACAATCTATTTACTTGCTCTCGGTGTTTGGTTCGGTGTTCGCTTTCTTGGCGGTGCGCTTGCGTGGTGCGCTCTTGCGTGCGCCTTTCTTCTTGGGTGCGCTCTCAGCTTGTGCCGGTGCGCTCTCTTGGGCGGTGCTCTCCACCGGTGCGGTGGCGGGTTCGGTGCTCTCGGGCTTGCTTGCCTTCACGTCTGCCATCAGCTTGCCATAGACTCCCTTAGGGATGATGGCATTAAAGCGCTTGCGGAGGATGAAGGCGTAATGTAACGCCTTGAGGGGGTTGGCGAAGTAAAACTCCTCGCTCTTGTTGTTGTTCTCACTGCGGTAAACGTGCCAAAACATGCCGCTCTTTAACTCTCTCTTAGATGCTAATACTAAATTTGCCATAGTAGTAAAAATTAGAAGTGAATAAATATGTGAATTGAAAAATTAGACTTTATAGATGTTGATGTAACTAACTTGGATGCCCATCTCAAAAGCTATGCGCTCGGCTTGCTCGCTCGCCTCGCTCTCGGTGCGTGCCTCAACCTCAAAGGTGTAAACCTCGTTATCAAAGTCCACCAAGTCGGCGGAAAAATCGTGCAAGACTTGAGCATCGTCAAGCTCGCTTGAACAGTGCCGAGGCGCTGCCGATTTTATGCAATAATTATTGTATGCGGTAGAGCGGTAATCTTTTTTCGATGCTGTGCTCGCAGCTGGCTCTGCTGATACAAAGAATGATATGTTTACTGATGTTCTCATAACTGAAAAATTTTATTGAAGTGAATAATCATTGTCTACGTATGTCGCGTATAATCTTTTTTCGGTGCAGAATAAGTGAGGCGAGGGAAGCGACCGTTAGACAAGGCTTGACCGAAAAAAATCCACCCCTCGCGGGCTGGCAAAATTTCGGGCGCAGAACTAAATTTTGTGGATTATTTTCAGGTCAACCCGACCTGGGCCTTGTCGGGAGCGGCTCGCACTAACTTTGTGCCGGAAAACAGTTATACAGCAGCGACAGCAGTACGGCAATGATAACTTCAAGGAAATTGTTATGGGAACATCACATAGAATTCTTCAAGCAGAGACTGCGGAGAGCCCAGCAAAAACAAATGCATGGTGCGAGCACCATACCTATTAAAAAATTACACGAGAGTTGTACACTTTTTCATTTTGGATTAAATTTGCACGTTAAATAATAAAACCAAAACACTATGAATACTCTTTTATGGATATTATTAGGTTTAGTTATAGTAATTCTAGTATGCTTATTACCTAGATTAATTCATTGTGTAAAATTAATAATACATCAAAAACGATTACTTAAGGTTAATATCCCTAGTTCTTTTTGGGGAATTGAATTCGGTGATTCTTTTAATGTTTTTAAAGACATGTTTGATTATGAAAAAATCACTGATAAAAATAGAAGTTTATACTCATATTACCTTTTAAAACATGAAAAAAACAATGTTGGTTTTGTTGTTAAGAGAGTGAATTCTAAGGCTATAAAGTTTAATGGAATATATTGGGATTATGTTGTTTTTTCTTTTAAAAATGGTGTTTTTGAATCAATAGTTTTTTATAATGATGATAGGTATAGAATTCAAAATAATATTGATTGCGCTAGAAAACAGGATTTTGTAGATATGTTTAATGCCTTAGTTATAAATTATGATCTGATTAAATATGAAGTTTTAGGTGGACTTCATGCAAGGGGAAAATTTAAGAATAACAGAAAGGTCTATTTAAACTATACTACGAATGGTCAAATTGATATTTCCAACGATTTTGAAAACAGGCATATTGTTGAGATTCCTGGTTTAACAATAAGTTTTCACGATTCTGACATTTAAATATTTTTAGTTTAATAAAAAATAATCACAATTTGTTTGCCAATAAACAGTTTTCTTGGCAAACTTTTTTATTAAGTTATAGTAATTAGCAAAAGAAATTGTTAAGATTTCTTTTTGAAAAAAGAAAAACACACAAAAAACTCGCGACCCCACGTCTATTATTTATTTTTTTGAGATTTATAGGTTATAAGCTTCAGCAAGATCCGAGTAGAAGTTGATGAGCGAGTTTCTAAGTTCTATATCAACGTAAGGTATTTCTCCCTCACGCAGTAGGCGCATGCACTCCGAGAGGTATTCAGGTGGCGAGGTTTTAAAGCTCGCCAGCCAATAGGCACTTGTTCCACGAGGTGATAGAGTGTGGGTATGGCCATAAAGTCTGCTCCACGCATAGAACATCGGAACCTTTAATGCTTCCACAATAGCTTTTTTATGGTAACAAAATCTTTAATATTTGATGATTTCCCAGGGGCTACCTTTACCTTTGGTGCGGCGTATGATTCCTTGCTTGGTGAGGCGGGCAGTGATGGATTTGACAGTGCGCTCTGATTTGCCTATCTCTCTGGCAACAAACTTCTGTGGAGCCGATGGGTTTTGCTGTATCACTCGCAACACGGCGATTTCTTCCAAAGTGCAGTTTTTGCACTTTGCGGGCAGACCAAGGGCAAAATTTGCACTTGTGAATGTCGGGGTTGCACTTTGCTCCTCTGAAGACGGGTTCCAATCCAAGTGCAGTTCACGGTTGCGGAGCGGTGTGTTTTCGCCCAGCAACATATTGCGGAAAAAGCGCTCCAGATATATGGTCGTTTCGGTGATGCCTTCTTGCAAGTTGCTGTAGTTGGCACGAACCAATGCGTTACGGAAGTACCAAGAGTGAGTGGCAAAAAGTTCGTTGGTGACCATGAAGCCAAGCATCTTGCTGATTTGTGAAAACTTGGGTAGATGTATTTTGGGACCGTTATTGCATGGGGACAGTTTTAGTCTGTTG
The DNA here is from genome assembly GCA_017618355.1 of Muribaculaceae bacterium. Taxonomy (GTDB): domain Bacteria; phylum Bacteroidota; class Bacteroidia; order Bacteroidales; family Muribaculaceae; genus Sodaliphilus. The sequence goes on along the minus strand of JAFZUL010000177.1, from coordinate 4,921 downwards.
CCCGAAAACACACAAGCACACTAAAAACCTGCACGAACCATAGATACTGTATCCAGCTTTTCCTTGGCAATACCGAGTTCTTTTCTCATCGCATTGAAAATATCCGTTTGATATTTCGTCTGTTCCTCTAACGTCAAAGGTTTTCTCTGAAGAGACCTTTGGGTAATGTCATTATAATATTGGTTAATCAAACTAGACAATTTTGAGCCAGCATATAACAAGAGTTTATTTGTGCTAGCTTGTAAAAGCAAGAAATTATCTCTATTACCAGAATTTATAATTTTTTGAAGGGCTTCGATGTATTCATAATAAGTCCTTCTTTGAATATCCTCCAACTTAGCCTTTTTATCATTTTCATATTCTTTTCGTTTTCCCAAATATGAAAACAAACTTGGTATTATTGCTCCAACACTAGCTGATGCTGCAGCAATGATTGCAGTTAGTATTGTATTGTCTATTGTGGTGGTTGTTTTATCGGCAACGTTAACAGCCGCTATAATTAGTGTTAGTATTCCGTTATCCATTTCCAGATATATAATTAAATGATTCTTCTAACTGTATATTTGCTATATTCTGACTAACGTCATCGGGACTATGCATATTAAGATTTACATATTATTACAGTATTTTATTTATTGTGTCGGGTGGATAATGCTTGAAGATTTGCTCGAAGTTGTCAAGCACGTTGTCGTTGGCTGCGCTTGCATCGCGCAAAACGAAGAAGTTTGGCTTTTGCTTGGCAATTTCCGTGACAGTGACTTCATTCACTTTACGGTCGAAGCCTTCAACAACCTCGCCAAACTCCACTCGATGTTTGTCGTAGTCAACGGCGATGTCACCCTCAATGTGCTCGCGGACGGTATCAAGCAGGTATGGCGACGTCTTAAGTCCATCAACCTCTTGCTGTCCGATAGCAGTCTGCCAGGCACGCCCTCGCTCCTGTTTCTGCGGCTCACCTTGACGGATGTATTCCTCAAGCCCCTGTAAGTATTCTTTATCTTCTGCCATATTAAAATAACGATATTATTGTGAACTATAGTATTAGCAAACCTCTATATTCGAGGTCATGCTTGACTATTTCTTCTAAATGGTGAATATCAACATCTAATTGATGCAATCGATGCTCTTTTTCTTCATCAGAATGGCTGCTATCGTACAAAACATACAGCTTCATCTTTGCTTTGATATATTCTAGTCCATTGTGAATAGTCAAAACGCTAATTGGTGTATTGGAGTTGTAAAGATGTACCAAGCTTTGCCCTGCAAGCAACTTTCCCCATTGCTCGTATTTTTGAATGTCATTTAGACATTGTGCTATTCTGTATTCTTTTATTTGTGTCATATCTTCTGTCGTTTTACTATATCTATGCAAGTAGCCAACTAAGTATATGCAGTTACCCTCTAATTAAAAACGAGACTTATTTCTTTATATCTACATTTATCATTCAAATTTAATAATAATAGTTTCTGCAATACGTCTCAGTAAGAATAAATATGGCAATAATAGTTGGGCATTCTTTTGGGAAGGTTTAATCTCTGAATTCTCACGAGATTCTCTAGCATGAACAAGAACATTTCGTATAGAATCTATATTTTTTCTAATTAATGATATTATATTTTGTGGCGGAGTATCAATCTCTGCCTCATCTTTGAATAGACCTTTTATAGAAAAACCTCCATCAAAGCACAAATCTTGTATAAAAAAGTTGCTATTTATTATCAATTCGTCTTTGATGTCTTCATATGCACATAAATCTAATAAAAGACGCTCCATTCTTTTATCGTCTTTGTTAGACCTGAAGTATTCACTGTATATTTCTATTATTTTATTTGAATACTTATCAGAGTTCAATATGTCAGGAGATTTAATAATATTGGTGATTCTTCTTTTCAAACTATTCTCAATATAGTAATATGAGCAATACTCTAATACCTGAAAATAGAAAATGTATTTAAGTCGATAACTGTCCGTTCTTCGAGCGGCCTCCATTAACTCTAATAATGTCGTGTCGAAATTCTTACTATTAATAATAGATGGGAATGCATCATTCAGACTCTTGCACGGTATTTTTATATCTCTAACATTTTCTTCTGTATCATTATAGATTATAATTCTTGGACTCTGTCGATCATAATAGGACAACATAAAATTAACATGTCTAAAGAAATCTATTTGCTTCTCAAAGGGCAAAATAGTAAAATCTCCCTCAATAAAAAAATTTGTCGGGAATAATGGTTCTTCATTTTCGTTTTCTTTTTGTTTTTCTTTATAATAGTGAGAGTAACGGAGCATCCCATATGCTCTTTCATTGATGTCAGCTGTGTCATTTAAAAACACATGGGAAGCCAGCTCTTCACATTCATGAGTAGGTAATCCATAATAAAGCTTGTACGTTTGGCCACAGAAGATATAATTAAAACTTCTTTTATATTCCTCAGACAAGGGTAGAAAAATAAATTCAAATTTGTTGGCTTCTTTATGAAAGATTGCAAATAATTCTTTTGGTAATACAATATTATCCAAAAAAGACAAATCTTCACTGTCAGAAAACTCAAAACGAATTGAGCTATCGTTCCAACAATTATTAATAATGAGTTTATTGTCTTTGTTTTCTGCTTTTATACAATTGTTATTTGCAGTAAAACTACTAATTCTGTCCATAATTTCAATTATTTATTATATTCTTTATTAATTATTGGAATATCAGAGACAACGATGAGTGAGACCGATGATGTGGGCGATGATTACGTCAAGTTCTGATTAAACCTTGCATGACAATCAAAAAACAGGGAACAACTGAAACATTTCGACTCCATTAGGAAGTCTATTGAGCGACAATATGTTATATGATGTCTATGCAATTGATTACTTGTTAGAATTCATTAGAAGTGAGAGTTTCTTAACCACAAAGATACACATAATTGCTGAAATAGCTTTGTTAACGATAGGCTAAAAATGCTATTTGTTGATAACTTTTTGCGCAACACGTTGTCTGCGGTTAATTTGGCAATAATCATACCTGAATATCAGAAAATTAGCCACACCAATAAAAGCAATATATCGCTCACAATATCATTGAACTTCAGCGAAGCAAAATGCCTAAAAAAAGTATAGTGAACATTAAGCCCACTATACCTTTACATTTGATATTGTCTATGCGTGAGTCTCGATGTCACTTACCTAGTGATTTGAACATTTTGTTGATGCATTTTTGCTTCTGTTCGAGGTTGGGATGGACGTAGAGGTTCAAGGTCGTGCCGATATTTGCATGGCCGAGGATGACGCTGACGGTTTTGTAGTCGCAGTTGCTCTCGATGCACCGAGTGGCGAAGCTGTGGCGCAAGCCATGAAACTTGATGATGGGGATGTCAAGTTTTTTTAGCAAACGGTTGTAGTAGTTGCGATAGGTACGCGGTTCAGTAGGCTGACTATCATTAGTTAGGATGTAGAACGAGCGGTTTACCACTTTCATCAACGGTGCAACAATCTTGTAGAGTTCGCCTGACAAAGGTATCTCGCGGTGCGAGTTCTGCGTCTTGGGCGTACTGATGATTAACTCTGTGTGGCGTCGGTCGCCATCGATGATGTATATGCGCTCAATGGTCTTGGAGATCGTAACAACTCGCTTGGTGAGGTCAATGTCCTGCCATGTCAGGGCGCAGACCTCGCCAATTCGCATACCAGTAGAGAGGCACAACAGTATTCCGAGGTTGCGAAAGTTGAAGTTCTCACGCACAAAAGCGAGCAATCGCTTTTGATTTGCCACTGTGAGGACTTCCACTTCTGGTTTCTCTTGTACGGTTGGAAACTTGATGTCCCATTCCTCGTGAGTGAAATGGTGCAGTTTCACGCCGTAGCGATACACCATTTTCAGGACGATCAGCAAGTCCTGCACGGTCTTGCGACTTAATGACTCCAGTTTGTTTATGACAAACTGTTGCACATCGGCTTCTCTGATGCTTGTTCTTTCGCCAAAGGTGGGAAATAGATGGTTCTCTAGAGTCAGCGTGTAAGCCGAGATGGTGGAGAGCTTCACAAACTTGCGCTTGTCATCTTTCCACAACTCAGCAACTTGACGAAATGTTTTCTTTTCTGCCATAAATAAAAGATTTGATAAAACAATTAAGGATGATTAAGTAGATAAATATACACGTTAATTACTATCTGACTGATAGCATCATTAACCACAGCAGATTTCTTCGGAGTCCCCCCTTTACGCTTCCCTGAGTTCACAGAACCGTGGGAACGCAAGAAATTAAGCGATTTTACAGAACGTGTGACAAGAAAAAACAAAGGTCAAACAAATTTACCACTAACAATATCGGCTCAATATGGTTTAGTTGACCAAATATCTTTCTTCAACAATAAGGTTGCAAGTGCTGATATGTCAAATTACTACCTCTTAAAACGAGGAGAATTTACATATAACAAAAGCTATTCAAGCGATTATCCTCTTGGTGCTGTTAAAAGATTGGATTTGTATGATATGGGCGCCTTATCCACGCTCTATATTTGTTTCAAAATCGCTGGCGACATTAACTCGGATTTTCTTGTGCATTATTTTGAAACTCCAAAATGGCACAGAGGAGTTTATGAAATTGCAGGTGAGGGCGCAAGAAATCATGGTTTGTTAAACATAACAGTTGGTGATTATTTTGAGACACAACACTATGTTCCGAGCAATTTGAAAGAGCAAAAAAAGATTGCATCTATGCTCAACCTTATCCAGCGAAGAATTGAAGTGCAAAGCAAGCTGATTGAGGATTTGCAGCAACTAAAGTCGGCACTTGTTGATGAGTTGTTTTGTGGCAAATCTAATTGGGAAACATACAAGTATAAAGAGATATTACACCCTGTTGGAGAACGAAATAAAACACTTAAAATCAACAATGTGCTTTCTGCTAGTCAAGAGCATGGGAT
>JAFZUL010000176.1 GCA_017618355.1 Muribaculaceae bacterium | reverse complement strand
GTGTCGCTGCTCACCAAGAAATATGAGGTGCCCACTGAGGCATCGCTCAACGCTATCATGGTTGACGGCACTGGAATGTGTGGCGCATGCCGCGTGACAGTTGGCGGAAAGACCCGCTTCGTGTGTGTTGAGGGTCCTGAGTTTGATGCTCATGAGATTGACTTCGACGAGTTGTTAATGCGCTTGAAAATGTAAATCAGCTAAAAAACTAGAAAAATGGAAAACTATAACGAATCTCGCAATGAGGCTTGGCGCGAGGAATTGCGCAAGTCAAAAACCGCAAAAGAGAGAAACAATATAGCCCGTGTTGAGATGCCTCAACTCGACCCAGCCTATCGCATCACCTGCAACGAGGAGGTAAATCAGGGTATTAACGCCGAGCAGGCAGTGCTTGAGGCTACACGCTGCCTCGACTGCCCTAATCCGCAGTGCGTTACCGGCTGCCCTGTGGGCATCAATATCCCTAAGTTTATCAAGAATATCGAGCGTGGTGAGTTTGCTCAGGCTGCCGCAACCCTCAAGGAGACCAGTTCGCTGCCCGCAGTGTGTGGACGCGTGTGTCCTCAGGAGAAGCAGTGTGAAAGCAAGTGCATCCGCCTCAAGATGAAACAGCCCGCAGTGGCTATCGGTTACTTGGAGCGCTTTGCAGCCGACTGGCAGCGTGAGAACACCGCTCAGGAGGTGCCACCAATGAAACCTGCCAACGGCATCAAGGTTGCTGTTATCGGCAGTGGTCCTTCGGGACTGTCGTTTGCCGGTGACATGGCAAAGCAGGGCTTTGATGTTACCGTGTTTGAGGCGCTTCACGAGATTGGTGGCGTGCTTAAGTATGGTATTCCTGAGTTTCGTCTGCCAAACAGCATCGTGGACTACGAAATCGATGGTCTGCGCAAGATGGGCGTGAAGTTTGAGAAAGACGTGCTCGTGGGCAAGACTATTACCTATGACGACCTGCATGCTCAGGGCTTTAAGGGTGTGTTTGTTGGCTCAGGCGCTGGCTTCCCACGTTTCATGGACATTCCTGGCGAGAACCTGATAGGTGTGATGTCGAGCAACGAATACCTTACCCGCATCAACCTGATGAGTGCTGGCCGTGGCGGCGATACTCCTGTGATGCAGGGCGAGACAATCGCTGTAATTGGTGGTGGTAACACTGCTATGGACTCGACTCGTACCGCGTTGCGTATGGGTGCCAAGCGTGTGATACTCGTCTATCGTCGCAGCGAGGAGGAGATGCCAGCTCGTCGTGAGGAAGTAGGCCATGCCAAGGAAGAGGGCGTAGAGTTCATGACTCTGCATAACCCAATCGAGTACATTGGTGACGAGAAAGGACACATCAAGGCTATGCGCATCCAGCGTATGGAGCTTGGCGAGCCCGACGCCAGCGGACGCCGCTCGCCTGTGCCTGTAGAGGGCGCTATCGAGGAGATTCCTGTTGACATAGTGATTGTGGCTGTGGGTGTTTCGCCTAACCAGCTTGTGCCTCGTTCTATTGAGGGTCTTGACGTGAGCCGCCGCAACACCATCGTGGTCAATGAGGAGACCATGCAGAGTAACATCGGCGACCTCTATGCAGGTGGCGATATTGTGCGTGGCGGTGCTACTGTTATCCTCGCTATGGGTGATGGCCGCCGTGCTGCTCAAAATATGGCGAAGCAACTGCTGGGCGAGTAATCGTTCAATGGCATAAGAAATTTTGAGGATGCATCCATCAGGGTGCATCCTCTGTGATTATAATTACTGATTATTTCTCTTTAAAATATGATGGTCATTATTCTAATGATCTCATCTCTCGGGCCAGGCGATGTAGCCCTTTGGTTGCTGGCTTCTTAAAGCCACGTTGGGGTGATAAGCATGATTAGGTAATGTTGTGCCATGATTTATACCCCTTTTTGTTGTTTTGTTTTCCATACTCATAAAGATTTTTAATCGTAATACATATCCAATTACTTCGGATGAGGCTTGCCTCATCCACACAATTCTCTCATCAATGACGCTGCAAAGGTACACATTTTCCTTGACATGACCAAGAAAAATATGTTTTATAACATGTTTTTGGCGTTTTTTGTCACCAATTGAGCGATTTTGAAAGGTTTTTTACGAGTTTTTCGAGATAAATTCTGTCGGTTTCGTCAAAAGTGTTGAGGTCTTTGCTGTCAATGTCGAGTACAGCTACGACATTGCCCTTGTTGTTGTGAACGGGCACCACTATTTCGCTGCGTGAGAGGCTGCTGCAAGCAATATGACCAGGAAATTGCTCCACATCGGGTACTATCACAGTCTCGTCACGTTCCCACGCCGTGCCGCACACGCCTCGTCTGCGCTTTATGCGGTAGCACGCCACTGGACCTTGGAAGGGGCCAAGCTCTAAGCGATCTCCATTAACGGTGTAAAACCCTGTCCACCACCACTCGAAGGCTTCGTGCAGTGCCGCTGCCACATTTGCCATCACGCTCACGGCATTGGTCTCACCCTCAATCATCGCCGCCACTTGCGGCAGCAATTCTTCATATTTCTCTTGTTTTGTCATAGTATGGAAATTTTCTGCAAAAATAATTATTCTTCTCAAAAGTACGATGTTTTAAACCAAAAATGTGTATCTTTGTCAAAATTCAAATTTTTGATGATTATGAAGAAATCATTAGTTATAATAATTATGTGTGTCGCTGCAGTAATTAATGTTGTGGCCGACGACACCCAGATTCATATCTTCGACCCAAATGTGAGGTCGCTTAAAATTGCGCCTATCAGTAACATGTATCTCCCGCCAATCTATGTGCTGGGAAGTGACGACGTGCTGAATGTTAACTTCGACTATCTCGATCTCGACATCCAGTATCTTCGCTACAGTGTCACGCACTGCAACGCCAACTGGCAGCCGTCGCAACTCGTTGAGAGCGAGTATATCGATGGATTCAACCAGGCGGATATCGAAGATTACAAGCCTAGCGAGGCGACTTTTGTGCATTATTTCAACTATGATTTCTGCATCCCTAACAACGACTTCATCATCACCAAGAGCGGAAACTATGTGCTTAAAGTTTATCGTCAGGACGATCCCGACGATGTGCTGTTCCAGACGCGCTTCTCGGTGTGTGAGAACACGATGGGGGTATATGCCGAGGTGCTTACCAACACCGACGTGGACTATAATGCCCACAACCAGCAGGTAAACTTTGTTGTCACTACAAAAGGTGGCGAGCGCATCAGCGACCCATATAACGAACTTGCGGCTATTGTGACTCAAAACTCGCGCCCCGACAATGAGGTGATGGTGACTAAACCGTTGATGGTGAGTGGTAACAAAGTGACGTTTGAGCACAACCGTGACCTGATTTTCCCTGCCGGTAATGAGTATCGCCGCATTGAGATGGTAAACATCAACTCGATGAATATGGGAGTGGAGAAGATTCAGTATTTTGAGCCGTACTACCACGCAACGCTCTATTGCAATGAGCCGCGTGTAGATGGGCAGTATCTATATGACCAGACGCAGCATGGGCACTTCACAATCAGGACTTCGGGGGCTTACGACTCAATGGTTGAGGGCGACTACATAGTCACACATTTCGCGCTCTATACTGGCGAACGGCTGGAAGGCGGAAACCTCTTTGTGCAGGGCGAGTTCACGCTCGGTATGCCACCTGAGCAGTGCCTAATGCGCTATGACCCTAACTACGGCACTTACAACTGTGACATCCTGCTCAAGCAAGGTGCCTATAACTATCAGTACCTGTGGGTGCCAAACGGCAGCGGAGTAGGGCAGACAGCCATGATTGAAGGCGACAAATACCAGACCAGTAACGAGTACCTCGTGAAAGTCTATGACCGCCCCTTCGGCGAGCGCTACGACCACTTCGTAGGCTTCGGAATCATCTACTCGGGACGATGAAATTTCTCATACAATTACAAACAATTTTTAAAACAATTGTTTTATACAAAACTCAACGCGGGGATGATTCTGTGTTAATTAGTGGTATGTTATCTCATTAGTAGATACACGGTATAACCAATGTAGATTGCGATGAAGATGATGCCTTCGATGCGGTCGAATTTTTTCTTGCCGAAGGTGAAGATTGTGATGAAGATGCATATGGCGGCGAAGAGTGCCATAAGGTAGTCAACGATGTTGATGGTGCTGAGGGTGTAGGGATGGATTGTTGACGAAACACCAAGAATCATCAGCAGGTTGAACACGTTGGAGCCAATGACGTTGCCCAACGCTAACTGTGGATTTTTCTTGCAGGCGGCAATGATGGCTGTGATGAGTTCGGGCAGCGACGTGCCAATGGCAACAATGGTGATTGAGATTGCTGCCTCGCTCAGGCCCCATTCGGCCGCGAGTTTCTTGGCTGAATCAAGGAACATATTACCTCCCCAGAGTAATGATCCGAGTGAAACGGCAGCTATAGCCCACAGCAGAAGCACGTTTTTCCCTGTCAGGCTAGATGTTGCTTCCTCGTCGGCTTCAGCAAGAGCCAGCTCGGGGTCTTTTCCTTTCCTCAAGATGACAAACGACATATACACGACAAATACAATTAGCAGGAAGATGCCGTCAAGTCTTGATATGATGTTATCACTAATGCCTGGTATGAGACTGTCGTTGGCAAGCAGCAACACCAGCAATGCCGCACCTATTCCCACTGGAATGTCGCGTCGTCGTTGCAATTTGTCGATGGCAAACGGCAAAATTGTCGCTGTAACACCGAGGATAAGGAATGAGTTGGCGATGTTCGACCCCAGCACGTTACCCATAGCGATATCGCCATGACCAGTGAGCGCACTCTGAATTGAGACAAACAACTCTGGCGCCGAGGTGCCGATGCCCACAATGGTAAGGCCAATGATGAAGTTGGAGATTTTGGCGCGTTGTGCTATCGCCACTGCCGAGTCAACGAGATAGTTGGCACCGAGCAACAGCATTCCAAGTCCTAAGAAGAAAAATAGATAGTCCACAATATATTTTTTAAAAAAGCATTGCCCCAAAAACTGCTAGGGCAATGCTTGATTATTTGTTTAATGGTTTTATTCCATGCCGCTCACTTCCACGTCTTTGCAGGTGCGACCGATTAAGCCTTGCAGCACCTTGCCGGGACCAAGCTCTACGGCTTCGGTCATGCCGTCGGCAGCCATATTGGCTACAATGTGGCTCCAGCGCACGGGGGCGGTGAGTTGCTTGATGAGGTTCTCCTTGATTTCCTCAGGGTCGGTGTGAGGCTTAGCGTCAACATCTTGATAAATTGGGCAGATGGGTTCACTGAAGTTTGCCTCATAAATAGCCTTGGCAAGTTCCTCGCGTGCAGGCTCCATCAGCGGCGAGTGGAACGCGCCACCCACTTTCAAAGGCAGAGCGCGGCGGGCACCAGCCTCTTTGAACTTGGCGCAAGCCTCTTTTATGGCCTCAAACGAGCCACTGATTACCACTTGACCTGGGCTGTTGTAGTTGGCAGGAACACACACGCCATCAATGCTGGCGCAAATCTCCTCAATCTTGTCATCCTCCATGCCGATGATGGCAGCCATGGTAGAGGGGGTAGCCTCGCAAGCCTTCTGCATGGCGAGCGCGCGGGTCTCCACGAGTTTCAGGCCCTGCTCAAATGGCAGTACGCCAGCTGCAACGAGCGCCGAGAATTCTCCCAGCGAATGTCCAGCCACCATATCGGGCTTGAATTCATCACCAAGGGTCTTGGCAAGTATCACGCTGTGCAGAAACACAGCGGGTTGAGTAACTTTAGTCTGTTTCAGGTCGTCCTCAGTACCCTCAAACATCAAGTCGGTGATGCGGAAACCAAGAACTTCATTGGCTTTTTCAAACATTTCACGGGCCTCGGCATTGTTGTCATACAGGTCTTTGCCCATACCCACAAACTGTGCACCCTGGCCAGGAAAAACAAATGCTTTCATACTTAAAAATATTGTATTAATTGTTGAATTATTTCTTTAATCTCAAAATCGCCCGCAAAAGTAGTCATTTTTTCGATTATAGCAAATTTCTATCAATTAAAACTTCGTTATACTCCCATAACTGCCTTAACAATTATCAGTACAACAGGGATTGTGATGCAGAACACGCCGATGGCGTCGATAATTACTCCAGATTTTATCATCTTGGTGATAGGAACATAGCCCGAGGCATAGACAATGGCATTAGGAGGCGTAGAAACTGGCATCATAAAGCCCAACGACGATGCAAGGGCGATTCCTACGGCGACGGGAATCGGGCTGAAACCTAGTGATAGAGCGGTGCCAATAGAAATTGTTCCTATTAGGTTGATGGCGGCTGTGTGAGAAGTGAATTCTGCAAGCAATAGGGCTGTGGCACAGAACACTATAACAAATAGTAACTCCGAAGGATTGCCTCCCATCGCGGCTTTGATACCGTTGCCTATCCAGTCTGAAAGGCCGGTGGTGTACATCAGGCTTCCCAACGCTAGTCCGCCACCAAAGAGTAGGAGAGTGCCCCAGTCAATGCCTGCCACACCATCTTTCCAGCTCAATGTCATCTCGCCCTTCTTGATATTGACAGGCAGGAAGAACAACAGTAGAGCACCCGTCATCGCAGCGATGCACTCAGGAAAATGGCTGTCGTAGAATGTCATGATTTCAGAGTGGGGACCATGAATCAGAGTCAGCACGCTTGGTGCTACCCATAGCAGCACAGCCACGCCAAAGGCGATAAGTGTGTTGACTTGCGCGCGTGTCCACTTGCCTAAACCGTCAACATGAGAGCGAATGAACTCCTTGGCACCCTTGATATGCTTAACGTCGGACGGGAACATACGCCAGAGCACGAAGTAGGCAACGATGAAATACAGCACCATTGCTACAAATCCCCATATCATCCACTGGAAGAATGAGATGGAGGGCGCATCGGGAGCCAGTTGGTCGAGGAATCCTATCATCATGATGTTAGGAGGTGTGCCTATTGGCGTTAGTACGCCGCCTATCGAGCAGGCGTAGGCAGTCATGAGCATTAAGCCAGTAGAATACTTGTATTTTCCTAAGTCGATGGTTTTGCCATTGGCCGCCATCATATCTCGTATTGCCTCAAGCAGTCCTAATGCTATAGGAAACATCATCGCTGCAGTTGCGGTGTTGCTTATCCACCCCGAGCATATCATGCACGCCAGACCAATGGCAAGGAAGATGCGTCGTGGCGAGTCGCCCACCCATTTCATCGACAGGATGCCATAAGCGATGCGTTTGTCCAGGCCGTTGACCATCATTCCCTTTGCGAGTAGAAATCCTCCCATGAACAGAAAAATCATGGGGTTTGCAAAGTTGGCGAAAGACTTGTCAACAGGTGCCACTCCAAGAATTACGCACAAAGTTGGTCCAAGCAGCGAAGTGACAGGGATAGGCACAGGTTCGGTAATCCACCATATCGCTACCAGCGACATGATGGCCAGCAGGTGATGAGCTGGCTCCGAAATAGATTCAATGGGGAGCATCCATACTATTATCGCTACAATAGGACCCAAAACAGCACCGATAGCTCTGCGCTTGTTGTCAAAAGAATTGCTGTTATTTGCCATAGAACTCATGTTTTAAGTACAAAAATACAACTTTTTATATTATGAAGTATGTTTTTCGATAATAATTCGCTAAAAAAATATTGTTGTTGATTTACAAACTTTCCAAATCGCTTTGTATTCTCATCATTTATGCTTAATTTTGCAAGTTAAACCAAAAACTTTATTAATATGTTGAATTCAATATTATTGCTTTTTGGCAATTTAGGCACTACCGAGTTGATAATTATTGTTGTTATCATCTTGTTGCTCTTTGGTGGCAAGAAAATTCCAGAGCTGATGAAAGGCGTTGGTAAGGGAGTGCGTAGCTTCAAAGAAGGCATGGATGAAGTGAAAGACGAGGTGGAAAAGCCTATCAAAGAAGCTGTTGACGAGGAGAACAAAGATACCGGCACAAAGTCGAATGGCAAATAACTTTACTTCCTGATGGAAGAGGAGAGCAAGGAACAGTTGCAGGAGATGTCGTTCTGGGACCACCTCGACGTGTTGCGTGGTGTCCTGATCAAGATAGCCGTGGTGCTTGTGGCGATGGCTATTGTGTTTTTTGCACTTATGCCGAGCATCTTCGACAATGTGATACTTGCTCCATGTCGCGGCGACTTTGTGCTTTACCGCTTATTTGAAAAAATGACAGCAGGTATTCCTGGTTTGCCGCAGTTCTCCACCGAGGGTTTTCATGTGGATCTCATTAATATTCAGCTGGCATCACAGTTCTTTATCCACATGAGCACATCGTTTTGGCTGGCACTGGTGTTCTCGTTCCCCATCGTGATATATCTCTTGTGGACTTTTGTGTCACCAGCTCTTTACGAGCACGAGAAGCGTGGCATCAAGCGTGCCTTTGCCTTCGGAAACCTGATGTTTTTCCTGGGAGTGGCAGTGGGCTACTTTGTGGTGTTTCCTGTGACGTTGCGTTTTCTTGCCGACTACCATGTGAGCGCGATGGTGCCCAACCAAATCTCGCTCGACAGTTACATGGACACCTTCCTGATGCTTATTTTCATCATGGGAATTATCTTTGAGTTGCCGCTTCTGGCGTGGCTGTTGGGAAAAATAGGGGCGTTGAAACGCAGTTACTTCAAGAAGTATCGCCGTCATGCCATCGTGGTGCTGCTCATCCTAGCGGCGTTTATCACTCCCACTGGCGACCCCTTCACTCTTACCATCGTGTTCCTACCCATCTATCTGCTTTACGAGATAAGTGCCTGGTTGGTGAAGAAATAATGCACAATTAATTGAGAAAATAATTAACACAATATGAAAGAAAAAAGAACAGGTTTTGCAACGCGATTAGGGGCTATTGCCGCCACAGTGGGTAGCGCTGTGGGATTGGGTAATATCTGGCGTTTCCCTTATCAAGCTGGAGATAATGGCGGTGGAGCATATATCCTGGTATATCTATTATGTGTCGTTTTGCTCGGCATTCCCATTATGATGTCGGAGTTCATAATAGGCCGCTCTACCCACAAGAGCATGAAAGGCGCAGTGCAGGAGTTGACTCCCGGTTCGCCTTTCAAAATTTTCTCCTACGTGGGCGTGCTTGGTGCATTGCTCATCTGCGGCTATTATAGCGTGGTTTGCGGATGGGTGATTGAGTACCTGTGGAACTCAGCAGATGGTTCTTTGTTAGGACACACGCCAGAGCAATATGGTGATATGTTCGGAGCTTTAGTCGGAACACCTCAGCGTTGTGTACTTTGGACTCTGTTGTTTCTGTTGCTCAACTTCCTTGTTTTGAGTCGTGGCATCCAAAAGGGCGTTGAGCGCATGGCAAACATTATGATGCCGTTGCTTTTTATCCTGCTTATCGTGTTTTGCGTGAATTCACTCTTATTGCCAGGTTCGATGAAAGGCATGGATTTCCTGTTTAATCCAAAGTTTGAAGACTTGGGTTGGAAAGGTGTAGTTGATGCTATGGGACAGGCCTTTATGTCGTTGTCGCTAGGTGTAACTTGCCTTATCACCTACTCCTCATATTTCAATGACGACAGCCGCCTGATGAAAGATGCTGTGACAATTTCTGCTCTTGACACTCTTGTTGCCATTCTCTCCGGTATCGTGATATTCCCTGCCGTGTTCTCGTTTGGTCTGGAACCAAATGCTGGTCCAAAGTTGATTTTTGAGATATTGCCTACAATCTTCCAACAGATGCCAGGCGGTGTGATTTGGTCGGTTCTGTTCTTTGTTCTGCTGTTTTTTGCCTCTATCACATCCACTATCTCATTAAGCGAGATTCCCATCACCTTTATGATTGATGAGTACAAAATGTCGCGTGTGAAAGCGTTGATTATCACTGCTGTACTTATGACAACGGTGGCAGTGCTCAGTGCATTGTCGTTCAGTACGCTTAGCGATGTGAAACTTTTTGGCAAGAACATTTTCGACTTCCTCGATTATGTGGGACCAAACATCTTCATGCTGCTTGGAGGACTAGTGACTGCCATCTATGTAGGTTGCTTCCTTAAAAAGGAGATTATTCACAACCAGCTCACCAATGGCGGCAAATACCGTTCTAGTTTCGTGCAGCCATATATCATCTTCTGCCTGCGTTTTATCGCTCCTGTGGCTATAATAATCATCTTCTTGTACTATACAGGAATATTTTGACATGAATAATAACTCATTTAAGAAATATAGTCTTAACTTGCATGGCCGGTTGGTGGAGATTGACCAGCCGTGGGTTATGGGTATCATAAATGCCACTCCTGACTCGTTCTTCTCAGGAAGCCGCACGATGGACGCCGAGGGTATTGCTGAGCGTGCGAAAGCAATGGTGGTGGAAGGTGCTGACGTTCTTGACATCGGTGCTTGCTCCACACGACCAGGTGCCGAGGTTGTTACTCCCGAAGAAGAGATAAAACGGCTCGATGTGGCGGTAAAGGCGATTCGAGAAGCCGTTGGCAATGATGTGATTCTTTCGGTAGATACCTTTCGTGCTGACGTGGCTCGCCATTGCGTAGAGGAGCTTGGCGTGGATATCGTTAACGATATTTCTGGTGGCGACCTTGACCCTGAGATGAATAGCGTAGTAGCTCAGTTGCAGGTGCCATACATCGTGATGCACATGCGAGGCACTCCAGCTACTATGCAGCAATTTACCGACTATGATGGCGATGTGGCAGCGATAGTGCTTGAGGAACTGGCGCGTAAAATCGACATCTTGCACCAAATGGGCGTCAACGACGTGATTGCTGACCCGGGTTTCGGTTTTGCCAAGACTGTAGAGCAGAACTATCGTATGCTAGCGTGTCTTGAGACGTTTCATTCTCTTGAAGTACCATTGCTGGTGGGGGTGTCGCGCAAGTCTATGATACAAAAGGTG
The DNA here is from genome assembly GCA_017618355.1 of Muribaculaceae bacterium. GTDB lineage: Bacteria > Bacteroidota > Bacteroidia > Bacteroidales > Muribaculaceae > Sodaliphilus. The sequence continues at coordinate 3,295 of JAFZUL010000176.1, read as the reverse complement.
CTTAACTGTACCGCCCAGGATGCCCTTAACGGCACCACTGTCATCAACACCATCGCGATGATGAAAGGTGCTCACATTCTACGAGTGCACGACGTAAAAGCCGCAGTTGAAGCCCGTGCTCTTGTTGCTTTAACGAGTAAGATGACTAATAACTGAAAACCGATAACTTACAACTGATAACTAACAACTAATATGATTTCCTTTGGCATAAAAGACTTGATAGATATCCTGCTTGTTGCGATAGTGCTTTACTATATCTATCGCACGATGAAAGAGAGTGGAGCGTTGAACATCTTTTTTGGCGTGTTTGCTTTTATCATAGTGTGGGTAGTGGTTGATAAGATTCTCGATATGAGGCTGCTGGGAACCATTATGGACCGCATTATTGATAGTGGTATATTCATTCTGATTATCATCTTCCAGGATCAGATAAAACGCTTCCTTACCGAGCTTGGATCAAAGCGAGGGTGGAAATCACTTGCAAAATTGTGGCATAGTGGTAAGCCTCAGGAAGAACGCAAGAAGTGGGTTATGCCCATCGTGTATGCCTGCATGAGCATGTCAAAGTCGAAGACTGGCGCGCTGATTGTCATCAAGCGGAATTTCTCTCTTGAGGACTATGAGCATTCTGGCGATATTATTAATGCTGAGGTTAACAACCGTCTTCTAGAAAACATATTCTTCAAGAACAGCCCTTTGCACGATGGCGCTGTGATAATTGATGACGGTAAGATTAAGGCGGCAGGCTGCATTTTGCCAGTTTCGCACGACACTAGTCTGCCAAAGTATCTGGGCTTGCGTCACCGATCGGCTCTTGGTATATCTCAAGCCACAGACGCCATCGCAATAGTGGTGAGCGAAGAGACAGGAAATATCTCCTACGCTCATCGTGGACAAATGCATCTCAAACTCTCAAGCACCGACTTGGATCGTGCTCTATCTAGCTTGATTGAATAACGCTTTCAGTTATGTTTTTGATAGACGACAATACACTCGTCACGCTCGATATTGTGGAGCGGTTCTTCTGCTGTGACCTTGACTCGTGTCTAGGACAGTGCTGCATTGATGGTGATGCCGGAGCTCCTCTCACAGCCGACGAGGAAGCAGAAATCAAGAAAATTCTGCCAGAGATTTGGGACGACCTTTTGCCGCGAGCTCAGCAGGAAATAGAGGAGAACGGCATTTCTTATCACGACCCTGAGGGTGAACTGGTGACACAGATTCTCGACAACAGCAATTGCGTGTTCTCGTGCTATGCGCCAGGTGGGAAGTGTATTTGTGCCATTGAGAAGGCCTGTCGCGAGGGGCGCATTGGCTTTATGAAGCCCATATCGTGCGCACTCTATCCGTTACGTCTAAAGATTTTAAGCAATGGCAGTGTGGCAGTAAATTATCATCGCTGGAAAATCTGCAAAAGCGCCGAGGTTCTTGGGAGAAGTAAAAAAATCAGGCTTTATGAGTTCCTTAAAGCTCCCCTCATCCGCCGCTTCGGTCAGGATTGGTATGATGAACTGGTGGCAAATTGCGAGTTGTATATTAAACAATACCTTTCTTAGTGTGCAATTATTTCAATCATGAATAACTTTACAAAATCTATAAAACGAGTGCTGATGCTCCTCGTGGCAGTTTTGCCTTGCATAGTGTGGGCTCAACAGGTGTCGCAAGAGGCGGCGAAGGCAAAGGCTATGGATTTCTTTAACCATCTGTCCAATGGGAGTTTTAAAAACAGTAGTGAGACTCCAAAGCTGGTAGTGGTGATAGACCGAAGCGAGCTGTATGTGATTAATGACGAGGCCAATGGCGGCTATGTTGTGGTGAGTGGCGATGACCGCATGCCCGAGATTTTGGGATTCTCGCCCGATGGTAGGGTGGCTGCCGATAATATGCCTTGCAACATGCGAGCCTGGCTTGAGGAATATGCCGCACAAGTTAATTATCTGCGAGAACACCCTTATGCTACGGTCTATCCCAAAGATGAGACTGAAGAACGCGAGGAGGTTCCGCCTTTATTGGACTGTGTTTTTAATCAAACTGAACCATATAATAATAAGTGTCCTATATATCCTAACACTGACACACGCTGCGTGACGGGTTGTGTGGCAACCGCTATGGCTCAGATTATGTATTGCCACAAGTGGCCTGAGGAGACAGCCGATATTATTCCCGATTACACTACAGAAGCTTTACAAATTGATTTGCCAGAGTTTCCAATAACAACCATTGACTGGGATAATATCTTGAATCAGTATGATAAATACACCCCCTATACCGATGTCCAAGCCGATGCTGTAGCAACTTTGATGCTCTTGTGTGGTGCTTCGGTTCAGATGAATTACGCCGACATGAGTGGCGCTTGGTCAAGTGATGCCTCCACGGCATTTTACCGCTTTTTTGCCTACGATAATCATTATGAACATCGTTCTGACTTCACTGATGAAGACTGGGAGCAGTTTTTATATGATGACTTAAAGAACGGACATCCTGTATATTATTCTGGAAACAGTCCTGAAGGTGGTCATGCCTTTGTGATTGATGGATATGGTTATGAGGGGATGCCTTATTTCCACATTAATTGGGGCTGGGGTGGTTATGAGAACGACTATTACCTGATGACCAACGTTGGAGGTTTCAATAATAATCAAGCTGCTATTATGGGAATTCAGCCTATGGACCCCGATGGAGATAAGATATATGCTGTAAAGAATAACAAGAAAATAACTTTTTACTACGATGACCAGAAGGATTATCACGAGGGTGAGGTTATAGTGAATCTTCGTTCGTGCAACAAGCATGACAATATTACGGAATGCGTCTTTGACTCCTCATTTTCCAAATTGAAATTCAGGAGTTTAAGGTTTTTCTTCTCGGGATGCAGGAAACTAAATTCTGTGGTTGGTATAGAGAATCTTAATGCTTCCGAAGTGCTATGCACCAAAGCTATGTTTGAAAATTGCATTGCATTAAAGAGTCTTGACCTTAGTAGATTTCACATGCCAAAAGTGGTTAACACGGCATATATGTTTAATGGTTGCTCCTCATTGATGAGCCTTGACCTTAGCAATTTCAACACTTCGAATGTGAGATACATGTGGTCGATGTTTGAAGGCTGTGAAAATCTGCAGACTATCTATGCTAGCGAGGACTGGAATGTGGAAAACGTGGAAGATGGTGGCGTATATATGTTCTTCAATTGTTATTTGTTAAAAGGAGAGAAAGGCACACGCTTTCATCCCTCAAACACAGGAGTGGAATTTGCCCATATTGATGGCGGCGCTGAGAATCCAGGATATCTCAC
>JAFZUL010000175.1 GCA_017618355.1 Muribaculaceae bacterium | reverse complement strand
GCACCTTTACATTAATGGGTGTGGATTTAAAGGTTTGGTGATTGATGAGATTGTAAATAGTCTTGTCACTTACAGCACTCCAACAGGCAATCTGAATGTGGTGAGTTATTACGATGAAAATCCTTCAATGATGACACCAGCACAAGTTCAGGCTGCTCGTGAAAAGGGATGGTATCCCAAGCATTATCCTGAAGGATCTATCGAAGGATGGATTGACTACGATGGCGAATGGGACACCAGTGTGACTGTAATCGGTGACGTTGGTGGCGATGGATATGTCACCAGTGCCGATGTTACTGCTCTTTATAATTATCTTCTGAACAATGACACAACAGCTATAAAGAATGGCGATGTTGACGGTGACGGAAATATTACCAGTGCCGATGTTACATCTGTTTATAATATACTGCTCAATGGTGATGATCTTGGTAAAGAATATTCAATAAATGGTGTGAAGTTTAGAATGATTAATGTTGCTGGTGGCACATTCGCTATGGGCTCTAACACCGATGAGTCCAATGAGTCACCAGTGCATCAAGTAACGCTGAGCTCATTCAGTATTGGTCAAACCGAGGTGACACAGAGACTGTGGGAGGAGGTGATGGGTAACAACCCGAGCAGCCATGTCGGTGCCAATCTGCCAGTGGAGAATATGACTTGGGACGAGTGTCAGGAATTCATCACATCGCTGAACCAGATAACAGGTAAAACATTCCGCTTGCCCACTGAGGCCGAGTGGGAGTTTGCTGCTCGGGGAGGAAACAAGAGTAAAGGATATATCTTTTCTGGCAGCAACGCCATTGGTGATGTGGCGTGGTACAGTGGGAATTCCAATGGCACAACTCACATGGTTGCATTGAAGCTTCCCAACGAACTTGGACTCTATGATATGAGCGGTAATGTCGAAGAATGGTGCAATGACCATTTTGTAAGTTATACTTCCAGTCCACAAACCGACCCAGTCGGTAATGCTGGAACATGGGGTGATAACAATCTGCGTGGTGGTTTTTTCACTGCTAATGCCAGTTTATGTCGAGTCACTAGACGTGACTGCTGGTTCCACAACCAAAAGAGTAATGAAATCGGATTGCGACTCGTTTTAGTCAATCCATAAGACTACTTCTCCAACAAAAAACGACGACCTCACTACTGGTCGTCGTTTTTTTGTTTACCCTCCTTTATTATACTTTTTATAAAAAATTATTATACAATTTTTCAGCAATTGAAGTAAATGTAGTAACTTTGCACGTTTTATGGGACGAATACTTGCTATAGACTATGGTCGCAAGCGGTGTGGAATAGCTGTGACCGACCCCCTCAAGATTATTGCCAACGGACTCCAAACTGTTGCCACACATCAGCTCATGGATTTCCTCAAAGAATACATGAGCCGTGAGGAGGTGGAGCTTATTGTAATTGGGAAGCCCACACAGCTCAACGGACAGCCCAGCGAGAGTATGCGCTACATCACTCCATTTATCAACCGCCTGAAAAAGGAAATGCCTGATATGCCGATTGAGATGGTTGACGAACGATTCACTTCTACCCTCGCCCACAAGGCGATGATAGACGGCGGCATGAAGAAGAGCGACCGCCGCGACAAGGCACGCGTTGACACCATAGCTGCCAGTATCATCCTAAACGATTATCTGCAAAGCAAACAATTTTCAGAACCTAACATTTCATTATGATACTACCTGTTTATATCTACGGCCAACCCGTGCTTCGCAAAGTGGCAGAGCCCATCGACAAGGATTTCCCCAATCTCGCTGAGCTTATCCAGAACATGAAGGATACTATGTACGACAGCGACGGCATTGGCATAGCAGCACCTCAAGTGGGCGTGAGCGCTAGAGTCATATACATAGACGTGGATGCTCTAAGCGACAAGTTCCCCGAGCTTAAAGACAAACGATTGGTGCTTATTAACCCCGAAATCGAAATTGATGAGAACAGTCCCACCGAGATTCGTGAGGAGGGTTGCCTCAGTGTGCCAGGCATTCATGAGAATGTGACTCGCCACACTAAGTTGCACATCAACTACTTTGACGAGAATTGGCAGGAGCACGACGAGGACATTGAAGGATTCCTCGCTCGTGTTATTCAGCACGAATATGACCATCTTGAAGGTCACGTCTTCACCGACCATATCTCTGCAATCCGAAAACAGATGATTCGCAACAAACTAAACAACATGGTTAAAGGTAAGGTAGATTGCGACTACCGTGTCAAGCCCTATAAACCATCAAGGAGAAGGTGAACTATTAATGCACAATTCATAATGCATAATGCATAATGCGGAATCACGGACGAGGCAGGCCTCGTCCCTACAAAACTATATACTTTGAACTTAAAACTATAAACTATTAAGATATGAGACTTATCATTGAACCTGACTATGAGCAGGTATCGGCTTGGGCAGCCAATTATGTGGCTTCGAGAATCAATGCCGCAAATCCCACTCCAGAGAAGCCTTTCGTTTTAGGATGTCCTACTGGCAGTTCGCCTCTGGGAATGTACCGCAAACTTATCGAGCTTAACAAAGCTGGTAAGGTGTCGTTCCAGAATGTGGTGACTTTCAACATGGACGAATATGTTAACCTTCCCGAGGAGCACCCAGAGAGCTACCACAGCTTTATGTGGAACAACTTCTTCTCGCACATCGACATCAAGAAGGAGAATGTGAACATACTCAACGGAAACGCCGATGACCTGGAAAAAGAGTGCGCCGAATATGAGGAGCGCATCAAGGCAGCTGGCGGCATCGACCTTTTCATGGGTGGCGTAGGTCCCGACGGACACATCGCTTTCAACGAGCCTGGCTCATCGCTAACCTCACTCACTCGAATGAAAACCCTCACACAAGACACTATCATCGCCAACAGCCGTTTCTTCGACAATGACGTGAACAAGGTGCCTAAAACAGCTCTCACAGTTGGTGTTGGAACAGTAATGGCGGCCCGCAGCGTGATGATCATCGTCAACGGCTACAAGAAGGCCCGCGCCTTGCAACAAGCTGTGGAAGGCGGAGTGTCGCAAATGTGCACTCTCAGTGCCCTGCAGATGCACCGCAAGGCCATCATCGTCTGCGATGAAGATGCAACCATGGAATTGAAAGTCAGCACCTACCGCTACTTCAAAGACATCGAGAGCAAAAACCTCGACCCCGCAACTCTTTTATAAGACAATTAGGACAATATCATTCTATCATTAGATACAATTAATTAAGGACAATTGCCTCTGTAGCGGAGACAATTGTCCTTAATATTTTCAAAAATCAAAGCGGTTGTCCTTAATTGTCTTAAAAGACTCAGCGACGGCGGCGCTTGCCAGTCTTACCACCACGGGTTGCTTTGCCTTTGGTCACCTCGCGACGGGTGTTGTTGCCTCGCTGGCCGCGTTTTTGGCGGCGTGACGCTCTACCACCCTCATACTCGGCACGAAGCCTGTCGGTAGCAGTCTCGCGTGACATTTGCGACGCATAGGTTATCGGAGCCTTATCGATGCGGTGGCTATTGGCGGGATTTTCTTTATCAACGAGCACAAAGTCGAGCTGTTTCTTAACCAAATCGGCTCGGGCAACCTGAATCGTCACAGCGTCGCCAAGCTGGTACTTCTTGCCGCGACGACGGCCACGAATCATATAGTTTTTCTCGTCATATTCGTAGAAGTCATCATCGAGGTCATGCACAGCAATCATTCCCTCGCAGTGGGTCTCATTGAGTTCCACATACACTCCCCATTCTGTCACACCCGAGATTTTACCCTCATAAACCTCACCAAGCCTAGCGCCCATAAATTCAACCTCTTTATATTTTATTGAGGCGCGCTCGGCGTTGGCGGCAAGCTGTTCCTGACTGCTCACATGCTTGCAGTCTTCCTCAAGTTTCTCTGGATTTACTGTGCGAGCGCCTTTCTCGGCATACTTATCGAGCAGTCGGTGCACCATCACGTCGGGATAGCGGCGGATGGGTGATGTGAAGTGGGTGTAGTACTCAAATGCCAATCCATAATGCCCCACGTTTTCGCTTGAATACACCGCCTTGGCCTGCGACTTGATGGCGAGCAGCGAGATAAGATCTTCCTCGGGTTTCCCCTTGATATCAACAAGCAGTTTGTTGATGGAACGGTTCACCTCTTTGGCGGTTCCGCTAATCTTCAGGGTATGCCCAAAATGCGCTGCGATGTCGGCGACGTTGTTGAGTTTCTCCAGGTCGGGCTGCTCGTGGATACGATATACAAATGCCTTAGCTTTCTTGCTTGGCGGCACTTTACCGATATGGGCTGCCACGGTGCGGTTGGCGAGGAGCATAAACTCCTCTATTAGCTGGTTGGCCTCTTTCGACACGTGCAGATGAACTGCGGTAGGAACACCATTTTCGTCAATGTCAAAATATTTCTCCTCACGGTTAAACTCCACTGCGCCTTCTTCAAAACGCTGCTTGCGAAGTATCTGTGCCAACTTGTGGAAAGTGAGTATTTCCTCTGACAAGTCGCCCTTACCAGTCTCGATAATCTCTTGAGCCTCCTCATAGCAGAAACGACGGTCACTGTTTATTACAGTGTGGCAAATCTTGTATTTATAGACTATTGCGTTGTCGTCCATCTCAAAGACAACCGAATGACACAGCTTGTCCTCATGCGGTCGCAATGAGCAGATGAAGTTGCACAACCTCTCAGGGAGCATAGGCACTGTGCGGTCAACGAGATATACCGAGGTGGCGCGGGAGTATGCTTCCTTGTCAATCACCGAGTCGGGTTTCACATAATGGGTGACGTCGGCGATGTGGACACCTATCTGCCAACGGCCATTGGGCAGTTTCTCTATCGAGAGAGCATCGTCATAGTCCTTAGCGTCGGCGGGATCGATGGTAAATGTAGTAGCTCCACGCATATCTCGACGGCGAGCGACTTCCTCGTCGGTTATGCCCGGCTCGAGTTTGTTGGCAACGCGTTCCACATTCTCGGGATAATGATATGGCAAGCCAAACTCTGCGAGAATTGCATGAATCTCGGCATTGTTCTCGCCGGCCATTCCTAGCACGTCAACCACCTCGCCGATGGGGCTGTTACTGCCGTCGGGCCACTCGATGATGCGCACCACTGCTTTGTCGCCGGTTTTGCCGCCAGCAAGTTTGTCAAGAGGGATAAAGATATCTGTAGCGAGAAACTTGCTGTTTGTCGCCAAATGGGCAAAATATTTCTTTATATTCAAGATACCGATGAACACCTGGTCTTTGCGCTCCACAATCTTGATGACCTCGGCCTCTGGCTCAAAGCCACTGCGTGCAGCGCTGATGTGAACCATCACTTTGTCTCCGTTAAGGGCGTGCATTGAGTTGCGCTCGGCAACCATGATGGGCGCTGAATCATCGCCCTCGAGCTGCACACTGTTCTTGCCGTTGCTGCGACGAATGAAGATACCAGCCGCCACATTGTTGCGCTGAGCTGCCTTGAACTTACCAGGGGCTATCTCGTTGATAAAACCATCCATTGACAGCTGCTCCAGAATCTCTACAATCAGCGCGCGCTGCTTAGGCGACTTGGCTCCCACCTGAGCACTTATCTGCTTGTAGTTAAAAGCTGCCTCATCCTGCTCGTTGAAAAAATTAATCACCCTGTCATGAAACTCACGACGCTCTATCTTATAGGAGTTTAAACGGTCTTTCTTTGCCATAATATTGTTGGTAAAAAGGTTATGATTGCAAAATTAACAATAAATAAATAATTTATCAAGATATTTATCAGTTTTTTGATGCTATCGTTATTCACACTTAGGCGTGGAGAATTTTGTAGATTAATTCCCGTAGGAGAGCATTAGCGTCTTGGCGCGATTTTATTCCTTTGCTCTTTGTGTCGCACTCTCTAATCCAAGAGATTATGTTCACGCAGGCAAGAGTATTGTAATATCTTGATGCTTCCTCAAACTTCTTGACTCTGAACGCCGATTTCGTGCCTACGGCAGCCATAAGTCCCGCTTGTGAACGGTCGGTGGCAGCTCTATAGAGGAGCAGTTTAGAGAAATAGCCGAAGAGCATACTCACCGTGACCACTGTGGGATTTGCTTTTGGGTTTTTCTCGTAGTAGTTGATGATTTCAAAGGCTTTCTTGGCATTGCGGCGCGAGAGTGCTTCCTCTAGCTCGAAGTTGTTATAATCCTTGCTGATACCGATGTTCTTTTCTATCAGTTCGGGAGTAATGCGCTTGTCGTCTTTGACGAGTATTTTGAGTTTGTCAATCTCAGTGTAAAGTCGGGATATATCATTGCCCACATTTGACGACAACATAGACAACGCTTTCTCGTCGATGGCACAGCCCTGAGACTTGATATAATCAAACGCCGCCTGCTCCATAGGCCTTCCCTCCCGCAACTTATCACTGCGGAACACCACTCCTGACTCGTTCTTCTTTACCGCATCAACAAATTCCTTGCCTTTGATTGCTTCACCCTTATTGCACACCACAAGAATGGTGCTTGTGAGAGGTTGCGCCGCATAGTGCTTGAGCTGGTTAAGCTCGTTGGCATTGCCTTTATTGTTAAGTTTTCCCACAACCTGGGCCTCTCTTATTACCACCACCTGATGTTGTGCCATGGCGGGATATTGCTTGCACATGCTGATGACGTTGCGAATGTCGGTGACATCGGCGCCATAGATTATGTTTAGGTTGAAGTCGCGCTCATCGGGCGATAAGGCGTTCTCGACAATAGCCTCCTCAAGGCGGTCAATAAAATAGCCCTCCTCGCCATGCAAAACATAGATAGGTCGAAACTTCTTGGCATTGATTTCTTTCAATAAGCCCGAAAACGTCACATCTTCTTTTTTTGCTGCCATGATTACTTTTTTCAAAGACAAGAATGCGTAATTCAGAAATTTTTTGTAAATTTACGACATATTTTGCAGACTAACAAACAAAAAATCATGCAGAAGTTAAATCTCCCTGAATATCAATTTAATATAAAAAACAAAGATGATGCTTTTGTCATCCTCGACACGTTGCGCAGACGTTGGGTTGCGCTCACTCCCGAGGAGTGGGTGCGACAAAACTTCGTGCGCTTCTTGATTGAGGACAGGGAATTTCCAGCTGCATTGATGAATAATGAGATTTCACTCACTCAAAACGGCATTAAGCGCCGTTGCGACACCCTTGTAGCCAACCGCCAAGGCGCACCGCTAGTGATTGTGGAGTATAAGGCTCCCACAATTGAGATCACTCAAAAGACCTTTGACCAGATAGTGCGCTACAACATGGTGCTACGGGCGAAATACCTGATTGTGTCGAATGGCATGAGCCACTACTGCTGCAAGATAGACTATGACAACAATAGCTATAGCTTTCTTGAGGAAATTCCTTGCTATGGAGGGTTATAGGGTATTAGTTTTTAGTTTTTAGTTGTTAGTTATTAGTCGATTGCACGACTATTCGATTTTTAATTATTGTTATTTTTCTTTACTAGATAAATTTTGGAAGATTATTTAAATAAACTCAATCCTCAGCAGCGTGATGCGGTGCTTTATTGCGATGGGCCGCAGCTAGTGATTGCGGGCGCCGGGTCGGGGAAGACTAGGGTGCTCACCTATAAAATTGTGCACCTGCTCAAGCTAGGCTATTTCCCCTCGCATATCATGGCACTGACGTTCACCAACAAGGCGGCTGGAGAGATGCGTGAGCGCATCCAGGCACTGGTGGGCGAAGAGGTTTCGTCACATCTGTGGATGGGGACTTTCCACTCTATCTTTGCCAAACTGCTGCGCATCAATGCCGACCGCATCGGGTTTGACCATGATTTCACCATTTACGACACCAGCGATTCGCGTTCGCTCATCAAACTTATTATAAAGGATATGCAGCTTGATGACAAGGTATATAAGCCTGCAACCATACAGTCACGTATTTCAATGATGAAAAATGCGCTTATCACGCCGTCATATTATGAGTCCAGGCGTGAACTGCGTGAGGAAGATGAAAGAGCCAAAAGGCCGATGACCGCCGAGATCTACAAAACCTATTGCCACCGCTGTAAGATTGCCGGTGCTATGGACTTTGATGACCTGCTTGTCTATACCAATATCCTGCTGCGTGACAATCCTGAAATCCTCAAGAAATATCAGGAGCGGTTTGAGTATATCTTAGTGGATGAGTATCAGGACACGAACTTTGCCCAGCATCTAATCATCACCCAACTTGCCAAGTCACACAACCATGTGTGCGTGGTAGGCGACGATGCGCAGAGCATTTACTCGTTTAGAGGAGCAAATATATCCAATATTCTTGACTTGAAAAAGTCGTTCCCGACACTTCAGACATTCAAACTAGAGCGTAACTACCGCTCAACGCAGAATATCATTGGAGCTGCAAACTCACTGATTGACAAAAACAAACGCCAAATCAAGAAGAACATCTACAGCGAAAACCCTGTGGGAACTAAGGTAAATGTTGTGGAATGCTACAACGACTACGAGGAAGCCTACGTTGTGGCAAGCACAATTATGTCGCTCAAAGCACGCGAAGGATGTAGTTATGAGGACTTTGCCGTGCTTTACCGCACCAACGCTCAGTCGCGTGTGTTGGAGGAGGCGCTAGGCAGCGGTGGCCTTAAGAACAAGCATGGCGACAAGCGACGTCCTATCCCCTACCGCATTTATGGAGGATTATCGTTCTATCAGCGCAAGGAAATCAAGGACGCTTTAGCCTATTTCCGCCTTACTATCAATCCCAACGACGATGAGGCACTGAGGCGAGTCATCAATTATCCCGCACGGGGTATTGGCGCTACGACGATGGCAAAAGTGCAGCACTGCGGCATCGAAGGCGGCGTGAGCATGTGGCAAGTGCTGAACAACCCACAGCAGCACCGACTAGACGTGAACAACGGCACGATGCGCAAGCTGCAGGCCTTTGTGGAGCTTATCAACGGCTTTGCAGCCCAAGACCAAAGTGGTGTAAATGCCTACGAACTGGGCCGCACTATCATCGAGCGAAGCGGCATTATGGCAGAACTAATGAAAGAGAAGTCGGTGGAAAATATAAGTAAACAGGAAAACCTCAATGAGTTGCTATCTGCAATTCATGATTTTGTTGAGGAGCAAGAAGAGCAAGGATCAAGCGAAACAAGAATGACCGACTTCCTGGCTCAGGCATCACTCGCCACCGACCAGGATACCGATAAGAGTACCGGCGAGTGCGTAACGCTGATGACTGTGCACGCCGCTAAAGGTCTTGAATACAAGAATGTGATAATAGTAGGCGTTGAGGAAGACCTATTTCCATCAGCAATGAGCAAAGACTCTCTTGCTGCCATCGAAGAGGAGCGACGCTTATTGTATGTAGCCATCACCCGCGCCGAGAAAAACTGCGTGATTTCCTTTGCCAAGTCACGTTTCCGCAACGGCAGCACCCAAAACTGTCAACCTAGCCGTTTTCTTCGCGATATTGACCCGCAATTCCTGTCGATGGGTGCTACAAGCAGTAATAAGTCCAAGAGTGAGGACAGTCATGACGACTTCAGAACCGAGCGACACCGAGGTTTTGAGAGCTTGAGAAGCGAATATACAGCACCGACATCACCAAGACCACAACCTTCTTTTAAACCTGTTTCACAAAGCACTCCCCCATCTGCAAGTGCGTCAAGTGGCGACTTCACCTTACATTCTCTTAGTGAGATTAGCGAGGGTAGCCTAATTCTTCACAACAAGTTCGGAGAAGGCACAATCACCAAAATCGACACCAGCGGCAGCGATCCGAAGATTATCGTGGAGTTCGACGTCATGGGACAACGCACTCTACTTTTGAAATTTGCCAAGTTTAAGATATTGTGATTTGTTATGAGAACACCTTATTATATTGTTTACGAGGAGAAGTTGAGGCGCAACCTCGACCTTATCACCCGTGTGAGCCGTGAGAGTGGCGCTAAAATCATTATGGCATTCAAAGCCAATGCCTTATGGCGTACATTTCCCATTTTCAGGGAATATGGCATCGCTTCTACTGCTAGTTCAGTAAACGAGATGCTGCTTGCTAACGACGAACTGCACTGTAAGGCACACACTTATTGCCCTGCCTATACCGAGCAAACTATCAAGCAGTATATCGCTGGCAGCAGCCATATCACGTTCAACTCTGTTGACCAATTCGAGAGGTTTAAACCTTTTATCGACGAGCATAACGCTGCTGAGCCAAGCGAGCGCATAAGCTGCGGCCTGCGTATCAACCCTATGTGTTCGGTGATTGAGACCGACATCTACAACCCCTGCTGCCCTGGGTCACGGTTTGGCATCCTCAGTGAGAACCTCACGCAATTGCCCAATGGCATTGAGGGTTTCCATTTCCATGCGCTATGCGAATCAACATCTTACGACCTAGCAAAAGTGCTTGAGGCGATGGAAGAGCAATTTGGCAAATGGCTACCGAAACTTAAATGGGTCAATATGGGGGGCGGCCACTTGATGACTCGCAAAGACTATGATGTGCAGCATCTGATTCATCTGATTCAAGACTTCAGGCAACGGCATCCCAACTTGGAGGTGATTCTAGAGCCTGGCAGCGCATTCTGCTGGCAGACAGGCGACCTTGAAGCGACAGTAGTTGATGTAGTGGAAAATAGCGGAATCAAAACGGCGATTGTGGATGTGTCCTTCGCCTGTCACATGCCCGACTGCCTGGAAATGCCTTATAAACCCGTTATCACACAAGCTCTTCCAGAGGTTGATAAAAGCTACCCCACCTACCGCATTGGCGGCAATTCGTGTCTGAGTGGTGACTATGTGGGCGATTGGAGTTTTGAGAAGCCAATCAAAGCAGGTGACCGCCTCACCTTTGAGGACATGAACCACTACACAACGGTGAAGACCAATATGTTCAACGGCATTTCACACCCATCCATCGTGCTACAACATCTTGACGGAGCAATAGAAATGTTGAGGGAGTTTACCTACGAGGACTATAAATCACGAATGAGTTAAAGACATAATGATTATGAGAAACAAAACTCTACGTCTGTTATTGGCAGCAGCCTTGTTAATTGTTGCCTCTTTGATTACCCAAGCGCGCACCAACGAAGAAAAAGCGGCATTAAACAACCATCTCACCACATACTTGAACACAGATTATCCTAGCGCGGTGACTGATGTAGAAGTAACTGCCGACAAAGTGATAATCAAAGGTAACTGTTCTGGAAACGGACAATTCGTGCTTGTGGAATTGACTCCTGCCGATGATGTCACCGAAGACAGCACCTACATTCATCGCACAAATCTGACGCAATCAGATTTCACTGTGAGTCTTGACAGGCATTGCACCTATGACGGCATAGGTTATGACCGCTTGCTGTCACGATGGGCAATTATCGACACCTCTAGTGGAAATGACATACTAGTTTCTCATGCTCATTATGCTGACAAAGTAGCTACCATCTCCAACCCTGAGCCTTTAATTCCAACGAGCAAGAAGGGGTTTGGCGCTGGACTTGGCGACTTATACATGCAAGATGTTGTTGACTGCAATGTTCACTACATAACCATCAACTGGGTGCTCACTACTTTTATCGCTCAAAATCCTATTTGGGCAAATAATATTCCCTACACTTATGAGGGGAAAGAATATTACATTGATGGCGGAATGATAGCGGCATGGGACAACTACCTGCGTTTTTATCAGCTTCACAATGTCTCGGTGTCAGCAATATTACTCATCACACCTACAGCAAGCGACCCAAGTCTGACTGACCTGTTCCGCCATCCAGAGAATAACGGCGGCAATTACACAATGCCCAACATGACTACCATGGAAAGCGTTAATCTATATGCAGCCATTCTTAATTACCTTGCCAGCCGATACAACAGCAACACCTATGGTCGCATACATCACTGGATTATGCATAACGAGGTGGATGCCGCCAAAGAATGGACAAATATGGGCGACCAACCCGAACTTGTGTATAACGACACTTATATAAAATCGATGCGAATGTGCTACAACATAGTGAGACAATATGACCAAAATGCTTCGGTAATGGGCTCTTACACGCACTGCTGGACTAAAGGATATGACAGTGCCGATTTCGCTCCCAAGAAGATGCTCGAACAAACTGTCAAGTACTCACAGCTGGAAGGTGATTTCCTGTGGGGCGTTGCCTATCATCCTTATCCTCAAAACCTCACTCTTCCTGAGTTCTGGAAGAACGATGGAAGTTCAATCTATTCACTCAATTCAGAATATGTTACCTTCAAGAATTTGGAGGTCATCAATGAATGGATAAAATTGCCTCAAAACTTATATCAGGGGATGGTAAAGAGAAACTTGTTCCTTTCGGAAAACGGCACCAACTCCCCCACTTACAGCGATCGAGACCTAGCTCTACAGGCCGCTGGTGGCTGTTGGGCATGGAAAAAGACCAACGCTCTTGACGGCATCGACGCCATCATGTGGCACAACTGGATGGACAATCGAGAAGAAGGCGGTTTGAGGATTGGTTTGCGCTTCTTTCCCGATGATGAGACCAATCCTGGTGGTGCAAAGCCTGTATGGTATGTGTGGCAAAATGCCGACACGCCCAATGAAGACTCTTTCTTTGAGCAATACAAGACTTACCTTGGCATTAACGACTGGAGCGAGATTTTCCAGCAGATGCAAGGCACAGGTAACGTTCTAAATCCTAACTACTATTATATCATAGAAGCCGAAGATTATGACACTGGCGGCAAAAGTGTTGCTTACGACAACAACATGACCACGCCAGTAAGCGATTATCGCAGCGACAGCGAGGATGCCAATATTTCTCCCACTAGCAGCATGAGCGGCGGTTACGGCATCTTTGATATGGGCGCAAGCACCGAAAGCTACAACCTTGATGAGTGGGTTGACCCCAGTAGTAAAACAATCAGCCCCGACATGGCAATCAAGAATTGGGGAAGTTGGTATAACTACACAATATTCGCTCCCGAAGACATGTATGTTGATATTAACATAAAATACAATCTCAAGTGGGTCACTTATGGCAAAATAGCTGCTTACGGACTAGAGCCAGGAACAAATTCCTATCAAATTGATGGTGCGCCTGAACTTAACTGGCCAAAACATTATACTGGCTCAATGATTCTCATGCTTGACGGTAACAATCTGAAAACAACTCAGACTTCCCGACCGATTGCTCCTGATGAATATCAGTCTACTGGCAGCAATTTCACCAAGATAGTGAAGGACACCACAAATTGGCATAGTACGCTGGTCAATGGCACTGAGCCAAACGACACACTATGGATGTGGCCTGTGCAAGGACGAGCCAACACCCTCACTTCGCGTTATAATGCCACACCCGACTACAAAGATGTATTCTTGAGTAAAGGCGCACACACTTTTCGCATCAAATCGCTTTGTTCATCATGGAATTATGACTGCATGAAGATTGTGATAAATCAAACCAGCGGACTTCACACATTGAATTCAACTAATAAAAGAGATTTAAACGTTTATGGCGGAAGGGGAACAATCATTATTAACGAAAAACCTCCCGTAACCATTTATGACATCAACGGTCGGCAAATAGCAAAAGCCACAACGACTGTATCTGTCCCCTCAGGCATTTATATTGTCAAAGGGGAGCAATCTTCAAAGAAAGTAATCGTTAATTAGCGTCTCTTTTCTCTTCCAGTTCCACGCTGGCCTCTTCCCATTGCGCCATGATTTCTTCGAGTTGGTGATTAAGTTGCTCGTGGCGTGAGAAGATATTTGGGTCGGTAGCGTTGCCTTGCGACAGTTGTGCTTCAATATCAGCAATCGCAGCTTCGGTATCGGCAATCTGTTGCTCTAGTAGCTTCACTCGCTTCTCGGCACGTCGCACTTCGCGCTCGTGCTCTTTCTGCTCTTGATAACTGAGTT
>JAFZUL010000174.1 GCA_017618355.1 Muribaculaceae bacterium | reverse complement strand
GAGCACGGGGTGCGCATCTGGAACGAGTGGGCCGACGAGAACGGCGACTTAGGACCTGTGTATGGCGGCCAGTGGCGCTCATGGCCCAACTATAACGGCGGCCACATCGACCAAATCTCGCAGATCATTGACCAGATAAAGAACACTCCCGACTCTCGCCGCATAATAGTAAGCGCATGGAACGTTGCCGACGTGCCCACGATGAAGCTGCCGCCATGCCACACACTGTTCCAGTTCTATGTGGCCGACGGCAAACTGAGTCTTCAGCTCTACCAGCGCAGCGCCGACCTGTTCCTTGGCGTGCCGTTCAACATCGCCAGCTATGCCTTGCTGTGCATGATGGTGGCCCACGTCACGGGCCTTGAGCCGGGCGAGTTTGTACACACCTTTGGCGACGCCCACATCTACCTCAACCACATGGACCAGGTGCATGAGCAGCTCAGCCGCGAGCCACGCCCCCTGCCCCGCATGATCCTCAACCCCGAGGTGAAAAGCATCTTCGACTACCAGTACGACGACTTCAAGCTCGAAGGCTACGACCCCTGGCCACTGATCAAGGGAGTAGTCTCGGTGTAATGCAGAATGCACAATGCACAATGCATAATGCTTAATCTTGCCGCGCAAGCGCGGAAATTAGAGAGCCTACGGCTCTAAAATTATTGTGGTGCTTCGCACTAAAATTTTATTTTAAAATAATTTTAGCGCCCTTGGGCGCAATAACAATTTTAGCGAAGCTCTAATTTCCACTCCGTTCAGGAGTGGCGAAATGCAAAATTGACTCTCAACTCTCCACTGAAAACTGACAAAACTCTCCACTCTCAACTCTCCACTCTGCACTCTCTACTCTGTACTGAAAACTAGAACTCTTAACTATGAACTACTCAGCTATCGTAGCAATCGACCGCAATGGGGCGATTGGCAAACAGGGACAACTGCTGTGCCACCTGCCTGCCGACATGAAACATTTCAAGGAAACCACCATGGGGCACTCCATCGTGATGGGGCGCAAGACCTTTGAGTCGTTCCCAAAGGGCGCGCTGCCCGGGCGGCAGAACATTGTCATCACCCGCAACCGCGACTATGCTGCCGAGGGCGTTACCGTGGTCCACAGCGTTGACGAAGCACTGGCGGCAGCTACCATGGAAGGCGAAGTGTTCATCATCGGCGGCGAAGAAATCTACCGCGCCACTTTCCCTCTAGTCAATACCATCCACCTCACGGTCATCGACCATAAGTTCAAGGATGCCGACGCGCACTTCCCCCGCATCGACATGCGCTCTTGGAAAATAATCAGCGAAGAGTCCCATCCCGCCGACGACCGCAACCCCTACCCTTACACCTTCATGACCCTCCACCGCAAGAGGGCTAATAGATGAAGAAGAATATAATATTGCCAGAGGATGTGTCAAAATAGAGGAGTCACGCTACGCGTGAGAAATCTTTCAAATTATTCCAAATCTAACAAATAATTATTTTGTTTAAAATCAAAGAATTAAATACTGTTTGATTTGATGTGATTTGTTCGATTTCTGCGCGAAGCGCACTAAACCAGAATTTTGACACATCCTTACGAAGTGACTGATGGGATATGACATTAGACACCGAAAGGTCGCGCTATGCGCCCAGCCAGCCTCAAGGCATTCATTAGCTAGTGGATTATCTCACAATAAGCACTTTGGTGGTGCCTCCGCCTGAGCCGTCGGCTTGGGAGGCGATGATAGTGTAAACACCTGTTGGCACTTGGTCGCCATTGTAGTTGCATCCATCCCACGACACCATACCGCCCGTTGACTTGAGCGAGCAGATCACGCTGCCCGATGGGTCGGCAATCTTCACGAGTGAGTTCTCCATCAGTCCAGTGATATTGATGGGGCCACCATAGTCGGGGCGAACGGGGTTAGGATAAGCATAGATATTGCTGAAGTTCTCCTGTCCTGGGGTGGCATCGCTCACATACTCGGCGACACCAAACGGAGTGGTCACAAATACGGCATTTCCTGTCGGGTCGCAGCACACCTGATAGATTTGGTTTGTGCCCAACACGCTGTTGCTGGCATTGAAATTCTTGAGCACCTGCTGACCGTCGGCGCTCACTAGGAAGAGACCCGACTCGTTGGTGCCTATCCACTTGCGGTTAGCGCCATCCACGGCGATGCAGTTGATGGTCTGTCCGTCGAGCAGGTAATCGGCAAGGTTGGTGCCGTCGTTGCGTGGCACCTTGATATGTGTGACGTGGAAGTCAACATCAAACGCCTTGCTGGGGTCGAAAGCAATCATTCCCGAGGTTGTTCCCATCCACACCATGCCATTGTTGTCGGCAGTGAGAGCGCGAATGTCATACCACGCCATGTTCTTGCCGTCCTGGTCTGGCAGAGTGCCCGAGGCAAACGAGATGCTATTCTTCACCGATAGGTCGTTGTTGTTGTTCCAAATCACAATGGGCTTCTGGTAATGACCACAAGCCGCCACCTTGGTGTCGCCAGCGCCAATGGTGAACTGAGCGCGTTTGAAGCTGCTGTGATGCACGTTGCTGATGTGCTGAGTATTGTTGTAGATAAAGTCCTGTGCGGTGAGCTGTGTCTTGGTTTGCTTGGCTGGCGTGAGCACGCGCACAGGGTTCTCCTCGTCGGTGGTCTGCAAAATCCACAAGTTGCCCTGAGAGTCGAATTTCAATGCCGGCATACGCGTCTTCTTTATGAAGCCACATTCCTCGCCCACGTAATTGGCCACAAACTTGCCATCCGTGACTTTAAAGATACCCTTCTTGCGGGTGCTGAAAAAGTAGGTGTTGGCCTCATTAGGCGAGAACACGAACCATCCAGGGCAATAACTACCCTCGCCATCGGGCTCGGGCATCTCCTTGGGAGTAATGTCCTTCCAAGTCACGCCATCAAAAGTGTTGAATTGCGTCTTGTTGGCCAAAGTGAAGTTGATGTCTCGGTCAAGGATATCATCGAGGATAGCATTGTCGCTGGTACTGGTGAGCACAAGCTCCTCATTGGCAAGGTCATAAACCATCCAGAATGGTATCTTAGAGATGGAGATGGCGTTAGGCACCACATAATCGGTGGTAACGTCCCCATTAGTGTGTATAAGGCCCTCTTCATTGAGGCACCACATGCCGTCACCGCTGTCGAGAGAGGAGTAGATGCCGCCACCCTCGTGGCGCTCGGCCTCACCACCGCTAGCATTGGTGGTGTAGTGATAATCGGCTCCCGCAAAGCTCACCACATACCCTCCACTGCTCAGTTTGTGCACTGCGATTGGTTTGCCGGCAGCTATCTGCGACTTTGTGAAAGAGAGATTGTCGCCTTCGGCGGTGACAGTCACCAGCCCCAGCTGGTTTTTGTCGAGCACAAAGAACATATTGGAAGCGATGGGCACGATAGGCCCAACAAGTCCTACCCACTTGACTTTAAAGTCACTCATCTGCTGAATGTGCTTATTAGCCAGCGCATAATAGTAATTACCATCATTGCTAACTATCAGATAGTCGCCAAGTATCATAGCGCTCTGCATCGCCTTGTCGGAAATAAACGACCTCTCCACCTCAAGCTTTTTGTCGTTGTAGATCACAAAGCCAAAATCGGTGGCGACTACAGCCTTATTTCCACTGGCGAAGGTGATGTCGTTGATGGTTTTAGAGGTGGCGATATCGGCGTTCTTGATGTCACTCATATTGCTCACGTCGCCACTTTTCACGTCAATCACATCGATGTTGGAATTCTCGTAAGCCACCATGATATAGTTCTTGTCTCGGTTGTAGTAAATGTTCTTTACCCCCGAGTCGCTGAGATAGTTGGCACGGTTCAGATGCTCATTCTCATTAGTGTCCTTATCGTAGCGGAACAAGTTGTTGCTCGACACATAATATACGTCATCGCCAGTGTCAATACAGTTGGTGATATTATCGCCAGCAAACATGGCATGTAAAATCCACTTACCATAGTCGCTTTGCGCTTGCGCCACCATTGCCACAAGCGCTATTACAAATGTGATGATATGCTTCATTATTACGTTTATCGTTTTATCGAAGATCGAGGATCGGAGTTCACAGATTAAGGTTCGAGAAACGAACTCTCCACTCTATACTCCACTGATAACTGAAAACTAAGAACTATAAACTATTTAATTATCGCAATCTTTGTCAAAGGCTTACCTGTGGTGCTTGGTGTTGTGCCTTGAGCGGCATAAACCTTATAGACTCCTGTCTTGAGAGGTGTGCCACTGCTGTTGCAAGCATCCCACATGGCGATGCCTCCAATAGAAGTGAGGGTCGCAACGGTAGCACCTGCGGCATCGGTAATGACTACATTGGAGTTGTTCATCAAGCCCTTGATGGTGACATAACCGGTAAACGATGACAACACAGGATTAGGATAAGCATAGACGTTGCTGTAGTCTGATGCCGACGGGGTCAGGTCGCTGAAGTATTCCAACACACCGCCACCAGTGACTATAAGCACCGACTGAGTGGAAAGGTTGCAGCACACACTGTAGATTCGGTCGCTAGGCAGCGGGCTGTTGCTCATGTCGAAATGCTTTATAATTTCGGAGCCATCTGGACTAACAAGATAAACACCATTAGTATTTGTTCCTATCCACTTGCGGTTTTGAGCATCAACGTCAATGCAGTTAACCTGAATACCTTCCAGGAGAATCTCGTTCACATTAGCCCCTTGATCCTTGGTCACCTTAACTCGGTTGATGCGGAAGTCGGGATTAAAAGCCTCTCGTGGGTCAAAATTGATGACGCCACCAACAGTTCCAATCCACATATTACCCTCTCTGTCGGCCTTGATATAAACCCAGCCGTAAGTAGAATAGTATTTATTATCCTGGTCATAGAACGAGTCAAATGATTTGTATTGCTTGAGGCTCAAGTCATCATTGTTGTTCCAAATGACAAGTGGGTCATCATAGTTTCCTGCGGAATAGACCTTAATGTCCTCAGCACCTATATCGAACGTCATACGCTTGAAGCCCTTACCAGCGTTCTTGCAAGCGCCATTCAAATTGTTAATGATAAAGTCAGACGAGGACACACTATCAAGCGCCTGTTTCTCTGGAGTCAATACCACAACATCGGGCGACGCATCGGGATAGGGCTGTGCAATCCACAAGTTGCCCTTTGAGTCGAAAGAAATTGCAGATGCTCTCTCAGCGATTGGCGCGCTTCCTTTGCTGTATCGCGTCACAATGCTGTCGTTCTTAACCTTTGCGACACCACCATTCTTACGGTAGCAGAAGAAATAGGTATCGGGCTCATTGGGTGACACTTCTATCCAAAAGTTTCCAGAAAAATCCTCTACATGTCCAGGCAGTGGTATTTTGCGCCATTGCGAACCATTCCAAGAACAAACCTCGGTGCCAGTTGTTTCGTCCCACACTTCAAGCACTCGGTTCTCGGCTGTGCGGCACAAGAGCACACGCTGCATGAAGGGGTCGTAAGTGGTCCAATATGCCCTGTCCTTGATAGTGATACCGTTAGGCTCTATAGCGTCCTCCATCACTCCATTTACCTGATGTTGCAATCCATTCTTGCCCATTATCCACCAGTTGCCATTCTCGTGCGAAGTGTAAAGGCCCTCGCCATTGTTGCGCATAGCGTTGCCGCCGTTACTGTCAAAGGTGTAGTAATAGTTGCTACTGCCCTTATTGAAGTAACTTGCCACGTATCCTTCAGGATACTTCTGAATGGAAGCTGGCACCTCTCCCACAACCTGGCTTGATGAGAAGGTAAGATTTCCATCATCGTCGGCTGTCATCTCAACTATATATAATGCCGAGTTAGTGGTTAAGAAAAAACTATTATCATTAATGGCATAAATTAAGCCTTTACCCGAAGAATTGCTGGCATTCTTATGAGACCATACTGTCTCCTTCGTCTCACTTACTTTACAATAATAAAACCTATCTGTATAAGCCATTATCTTGTATTCACCCACTTGTGCCACCGACGCGAAGTTTACATCAAAAATCCTGACCTCCACAACTTTGAAAGTCTCGTCCTCGATTGTGATATATCCAAAAGAAGTAGTGACGTAGGTTAATCCGTCACCAAAAGTGATATCATTGATAGTCTTAGCCTTTGGCAGCACCACATCTTTTATTCCACTCATGTTGACTACTGTGCCATCGCCCTTTATGATATCGATATTACAATTGTCGTAGGCAATGAAAAGATAGTCCTTGTCGTAGTTGTAGTAAATTTGCTTGATATTCACGTCGTTGATGGCATTAGTGATATCAAGAGTGGTATTTGACTGGCTGGCCTTGTCGTAGCAAAACAAACTGCCACTTACAAGATAATATACTTTATCACCCACATCAACACAGTTAGTGACATTATCTTCAACAAAATATGGATGTATTTTCCACTGCCCGGCACCTATCTGGGCGCCAGCTATTAAGGTCGCAAGCGATAACGCTATAGTGAAAAAGCATTTACGAATCATAGTATTTCTATTTATTATATATTTCATATATAACGACAGAAATAGTATTAAAATTGTATTTCCCATAAAAACTAGACAAAAAACCAGAGTCCCACACACTGGAACTCTGGCATATTTCGGGAAATGTTGCAAACTGTGGAAGTTGCCACACTTTATAGCTTTATCCTTTCTTTACTTGATAACCGCTATCTCGGTTAATGGTTCTCCATCAATAGAGGTGTCGCCTTGCGAAGCATAAACCTTGTAGATGCCGGTATTAACCCTCTCTCCATTCTCGTCGCAAGTGTCCCAAAGGGCGATGCCGCCATCAGAAACCATAGTCTTGACAACATTGCCGTCGCCATCGGTGATCACCACATTAGAATTTGCCATCAGACCTTTAATAGTGACCATGCCAGTGAAATCTGGCTCAACAAGTTCGGGATATGCATATACGTTGCTGTAGTCGGTCTCGGAGGGTGTCACGCCAGGGAAGTATTCAACCAAGCCGTTAGGAGTTACCATGATTACAGAATTAGTGGCGCGGTTGCAGCTCACACTGTAAACTTGGTCGCTAGGCAAAGGGCTGTTTGTGGTGTCAAAACGCTTGTAAATTTCGGAACCGTCATGGTTTACATAATACACACCCGAGGTGTTTGTTGCAAGCCACTTGTTGTTATCGGCATCCACATCAATGCAGTTCACTTCCAAGCCTTCGCATAACACACCGACGGCATCAATTCCTTCATTCTTATGAAAGTTAATGCGGTTAACACGGAAATCTTCATTGAAGGCCTCACGCGGGTCAAGAGAGATCACACCTGCACTGGAGCCAATCCACAGAATGCTGTCATTGTCGGGTTGGATATATCTCCAATAGTCTGCAGAATAACTTTTATTGTCTTGGTCAACAAATGTCTTGAAAGACTTATACTGTTTCAAGCTTAAGTCATCATTGTTAGTCCAAAACACCAGCGAAGAACCCCAATCACCCGCCGAGAACACCTTAGTGTCACCAGCACCGATTCCAAATGTGATACGCTTGAAACCAGCAGCATAGCAAGCGCCACCCATATCATTTATAACAAACTTCGAAGAGTCAACTTCAGTGAGCAACTGATTTTCGGGTGTAATAGCAAAGGCATCTATATTGTTGGTACTGCGCGACTGCGCCACCCACAAGTTTCCCTTAGAGTCAAACTGAATACCCGAGCAACGTGTGGCGTATGGACTATTGGTTGCTTTGTATTTCGCAACAACAACATTGTTTTGCACCTTGCACACGCCGCTATCTAGACGACAGCAGTAATAGTAGGTGTTGGGCTCGTTGGGCGACACAACCAACCAAAGATTGCCCTGATTGTTAGGAGCCTTTGCAGGAGAAATGTTGCTCCAGGATGTGCCGTTATAAGCGTTTATCTCGGTCTTGGCACCACTGTTGGCATTCGGAAGCAACTTATTGTCGGTAGTTCGGTTCACCAGCACGCGCTGCTGATAGCGGTCATAGACACTCCAATAGGCGTTGGCACTAATGCTCACTCCATTGGGAAGCACATTTTCACCTTCCACACCAGCAACCATATGAGTCAGACCATTTGAGCCTAGTGTCCACCAGTTACCTTCTTCCTGACTCGACATGATTTTATTGCCAGTGACTTTGGTATATGTATTGCCATTGGGAACAATCGTGTAATAATAGTTCTTGGCTGGGAAGCTTGCCACAAAACCTCCTGGATAGGGCTGCACAGTAGTTGGCGCGGCAGCCACCACCTGCTTGAAGGTGAAGTTTAGTGTATCCACACCTAAACTGTCGGTGCCGTGACCAATTGTCACAATCTGGAAGGTACCACTACAAGTCAAGAAGAACTTGGTGTCGTTAATCGGTAGTATGCGTCCATTGCCCTTAGCATTGTCAACCTGCTTGTGCCATCGTGCCGCCTCTATTGTGGTGTCGGCATCGCAGTAATAAAACTTGCTCGCCAAGCTCATTATCTTGTAAGATCCCACCTCAGCTACCGATGCAACACTAGTTTCATAGTTGCGCACTTCCTTGATGTCGAAAGTCTCGTCGTCAAGCATGAGATAACCAAACGATGTGGCGATATACATCCTCCCATTACAGAAGTTCACATCATTGATGGTCTTAGCTTTATGCATTACCACTTCTTTGATGGCAGGGACATTTATCACCTCTCCGGTAGCCTTGATGACGTCGATATTACAATCAGAATAGGCGACAACAAGATACTGCCTCGAATAGTTGTAATAAATCTGGCTGATTTTAATGTCATTAAGCAAATTGTTGGCATCAAGCACAGTATTGCTCTGACCCTGCTTGTCGTAGCAGTAAAGACTGCCACTTGACAGATAATAAACTCTATCGCCAGCGTCAATACAGTTTTTGGCACTGGAAAAATAAGGATGGATTTTCCATTGCCCAGCTCCGAGCTGCGCGCTAGCAAGCAACGGCAAGGTCAGGAAAATCGCCAAAAATAATTTTTTAATCATATCTTCGAAGTTTTGATTTTTTCTCTCAAAGTAAGGCGCTCGCACAACGCACCTTAACAAATATAACGTCAAGTTAGTGCAAAAATTGTGTGACTGCTACTCAAAAGTATGACAACATCAATAGCTTAGGTCTTTTTCCACCTTGTTGCCAGGAGAATTGACAAAAGCCAATTTGCACCACTTTCCTGCCACACTGCTCTCATAGCGCAAGTAGTTCTTGTTGTTTTCAAGAAAAAATGTCACGACAGCATGTCCGTTATACATGCTCTCTTTGCCACCAAAGGCCGAAATCTTGCCCTTCTTCTCCTGAATGGTGATCTTATCGTCTATCACTGTGGCAATGAGGTTTACCGTATCACCATCGCACAAGAGCAAGCCTTCGCGCTCTATTGTCACGGAGCCGCCATCTTGTGCCGTAAGCCTCAAGCGACTGGCGCCCTCCTGCGGCTCTGAAGCTGGAGTAAGGTCGAGTGAGCATATCGCAGATGCCGCCGGCTTAGTACTCTTCTGCTTCACGAAGAACCCCACAAGTGCCATTGCGACAAAAAATGCTATAGTATAAAATTCAACTGATGTAAAGTCCATTTTTTTAAGTTGCCAAAGGTAATAATAATCTTTGAATAATTTTCTATTTTGCAAAAAACTTACCAAAAATTATGCCTACCAAAAATATTATTGCTAATTTTGTCTAAATTAGTCTATGCATCGGAAATAAAAATAAAAAACTTTGTTTTTCATTTTGTATTTCTCTCGACTTGCACTAATTTTGCGCTTTGTAATTATGAAAAATCTTAATGACATAAAGCTTTTTATTGGCGATGAACTTGCACAGCTCAACAAGATTATTGAAGAGGCTCTAACAAGTGACAACCAATTAATGAACTCTATAGTCTTTAATTTCCTGAAAGTTAAAGGCAAACAGTTGCGACCCATGCTGGTGCTCATCAGCGGCAAGCTTATGGGCGGCATCAACAAACAGGTGATAACTGCAGGTGCAGCCATCGAAATATTGCACAATGCGTCGCTTATTCATGACGATGTCATCGACGACAGCAAGGAACGACGCGGCACCCCCACCATTAATGGAGTGTGGACCAACCATATAGCGGTGCTCGTGGGCGACTTCTTCGTCAGCAAGGCACTGGTATGTGCCGTAGAGACTGGCAACAAAGACATCCTCAAGGTGCTTGCTACTCTGGGCGCAAACCTATCACTTGGAGAAATCAATCAATATGATGTTGCCCGAAACCACACAATCACCGAGGACGCCTATTTTGAAATCATCAGCAAGAAGACTGCATCACTCTTTGCCAGCTGCGTTGAAGTGGGAGGCATTGCCGCTGGAGCTAAGGCCGAAGAGCTAAAGCCAATCATCGAATTTGCCCATCGTCTTGGACTATGCTTCCAAATCAAAGACGACACTTTCGACTATTTCAAAGACCCCGTCGTTGGCAAGCCCACTGGCAATGATCTTCGCGAGGGAAAAGTAACTCTGCCACTCATCTATGCCCTCTCGCTCGAAGACCGTCCTGAGCGTGACTACATGCTCGGATTAATTAATCAGCCTAATTACAGCGAGAGCGACATCGAGTGCCTCGTTGAATGGGCAAAAGACTGCGGCGGCATCGACTACGCCTACAACAAGATGCATGAGCTCTATGAGACTGGCGCCGCTATGCTCGATGCCTATGGCGACAACGAATGCACCCAGGCACTGAAGTCGATTTTCCAATACATCATTGAGCGAAACAAATAACTGTTAAGAGTGGAGAGTTTTGATTCCTTTAATTCATTTGATTCCTTTAACTCCTTTACAATAAAAAACATGAACAAAGTAATCATCATTGGCTGTGGCGGTGTGGGAACCGTGGTGGCACACAAGTGCGCCAAAAATCCCGACGTGTTTAATGAGATAGTAATCGCTTCAAGGCACAAGGCAAAATGCGATGCTGTGGCTAAAGCGATTGGAGCGCCTAACATCACCACCGACGAGGTAGATGCCGACAGCGTGGAGCAGCTAGTGGCTTTGTTCAAGCGTCATCAGCCCAAACTCGTCATCAACGTGGCGCTGCCTTATCAGGACCTAACCATCATGGACGCCTGCTTGGAGTGCGGCGTGAACTACCTCGACACCGCCAACTATGAGCCACGCGACGAGGCGCACTTCGAGTATAGCTGGCAGTGGGCCTACCGCGATCGATTTGAAAAGGCCGGATTGACTGCTATCTTGGGCTGCGGCTTCGATCCTGGCGTTAGCGGAGTATATACCGCGCGTGCCGCCAAGCACCACTTCAAGGAGATTCACTACCTCGACATTGTGGACTGCAATGCGGGCAATCACGGCAAAGCATTCGCTACCAACTTTAACCCCGAAATCAACATCCGCGAGATTACCCAGAAGGGCCGCTACTACGAGGACGGCAAATGGGTGCAGACTGGCGCTCTCGAGATTCACAAACCTCTCACCTATCCAGAGATTGGTCCTCGCGAGAGCTACCTCATGTATCACGAGGAACTGGAGTCGCTGGTGATTAACTACCCCACCATTAAGCGCGCACGCTTCTGGATGACCTTTGGCGAAGAATATCTCACCCACCTGCGTGTGATTCAAGACATTGGCATGGCACGCATCGACCCAGTGATGTATCAAGGCATGGAAATTGTGCCTCTGCAGTTCCTCAAAGCTGTGCTCCCCAACCCGCAAGATCTGGGCGAGAACTACACAGGTCAGACTAGCATAGGCTGCCGCATCAGAGGTATAGGAAAGAACGGCAAGCCTCTCACTTACTACATCTACAACAACTGCGACCACCATGCCGCATTTGAGGAGACTGGTATGCAGGCCGTGAGCTACACCACTGGCGTTCCCGCCATGACAGGTGCCATGATGTTCCTCAAGGGACTGTGGTGCAAGCCCGGTGTACACAACGTAGAGGAGTTTGACCCCGACCCATTCCTCCAAGTCCTCAACGAGCAGGGTCTCCCTTGGCACGAGCTCTTCAACATAGACCTGGAACTGTAATAAACCTCTCATTTACACTAAAAATCACTCAGCCAATGTGAACGTCGGCTGAGTGATTATTTTTTGTACTGAAAGAACTTTGGGTCTTAGAGACCGAAGACCTCCTTAAGCGTTTTCACATAGTCAAGTTTCTCCCATGTGAAAAGTTCCACCTCGATGGTGCGGTCGCCTTCGTAGAGCGACTTGAAATGCTTGGTAATGACTTGCGGCTCGCGGCCCATGTGTCCGTAGGCTGCAGTTTCTTGATAGATTGGGTTACGCAGTTTGAGGCGCTTCTCAATCTCGTAAGGTGTCATCTTGAAGATGCCATTCAGCTTTTTGGCAATCTCGGCATCGCTAATTGCCACATGGCTGGTGCCGAAAGTGTTTACATAGAGGCTGATAGGCTCAGCAACGCCAATGGCGTAAGACACCTGCACGAGCATCTCGTCGGCAATGCCGGCAGCCACCGCGTTTTTGGCAATGTGGCGGGCAGCATAGGCGGCACTTCTGTCCACCTTACTTGGGTCTTTGCCACTGAAAGCACCACCTCCATGCGCACCACGTCCTCCGTAGGTATCTACGATGATTTTGCGGCCAGTAAGACCTGTGTCACCATGAGGACCACCAATCACGAACTTGCCCGTGGGGTTCACATGAAGGATGAGTTTGTCATCGAAAAGCTTCTTCACATCATCAGGAAGTTTATCGATAACTCGTGGCAACAAGATGGTAGAAATGTCGTTCCGAATTCGCTGAAGCATCCGCTCGTCAGCCTGCTCTTGAGTGGTTTTAGCGTCAGGCTTTATGAAATCGTCGTGCTGAGTGCTGATAACGATAGTGTGGATGCGTACTGGGCGACGAGTCTTGTCGTCATACTCTACCGTAACCTGACTCTTGGCATCAGGGCGCAGGTAGGGTATCAACTTACCCTTGCGCAAGGTGGCAAGCTCACGAAGCAACATGTGAGCCAAGTCAAGCGTCAAAGGCATGTAATTAGGAGTCTCGTTGCAGGCATAGCCAAACATCATTCCCTGGTCGCCAGCGCCTTGCTCCTCACTGGTGGCACGGTCCACACCGCGGTTGATGTCGCCGCTCTGCTCATGGATTGCCGAGAACACGCCACAAGAGTCGGCGTCAAACTTGTACTCACTCTTGTTATAGCCAATGCCACTGATTACTTGACGAGTCACTTCCATCAGGTCGATGTAGGTCTTACTTTTCACCTCTCCGGCTATCACCACCTGTCCGGTAGTAACAAGGGTCTCACATGCCACACGGCTGTGAGGGTCAAACGCTAAAAAATGGTCGAGCAGCGCGTCGCTGATTTGGTCGGCAACTTTGTCGGGATGTCCTTCCGAAACCGACTCACTGGTAAACAAATAGTTCATTTTTCCAAATTGTGTTTAATGTGGAAAAACGCTAAGATTCTGTGAAAGATTTGAGGGATAATTCGCAGTTTTAGCATTTTTTTTAGTGGTTGCAAGCAGCCAAATTTTTCCACTGAGTTAATATCTTTTGTTATTTGCGGCTGCAAAGATAATGCTTTTTTCTGAATCCCAAAATCAAATACACAAAAAATCTCATTTCAGCAAGTTTCAGTGGTAAAGATGAGGTGGTTTTAGCTGCTCCTCAAAGCTTTCATCACAGATTAGTGCTCCTCTTTATCGAAGAGATAATCCTCGTCGTCGATAGGAAAGTCAGGCCAAATGTCTAAAATAGAATCATAGGTTTCGCCCTCATCTTCTAACTCTTGCAGGTTTTCGATAACCTCAATTGGTGCTCCGCTGCGATTAGCGTAATCAATAAGTTCCTCTTTTGTAGCTGGCCAGGGAGCATCCACCAGCCATAATGCTAATTCAAATGTCCAACACATAATAATAAATTTAGGTTTTAAATCGGATTTTACTCCGATGATTAATAAAAAAACAATTATTCATTCCTCCTTTAACTACAAATATACAAATAATAATCCAAAAAAGCAATACCCAAAGTGTGTTTTCTATAATTATTGACAGAAAAAGTGAATGGGCAAACTAGTTTACCCATTCACAATATTAATCTAACTGATTATTGTCTAAATGATATTTCACAACGATTAATACTCCTCCTCGTTGAAGAAGAAGTCGTCGTCGTTAGTGGGATAGTCGGGACAGATGTCTTCGATTGACTCGTAGGTATCGCCCTCGTCTTCTATCTCCTGCAGGTTCTCGATGACCTCCATAGGAGCTCCACTTCTCATGGCGTAATCAATAAGTTCATCCTTAGTAGCTGGCCAGGGAGCATCCTCCAGCTTTGTGGCTAATTCAAGTGTCCAATACATAATAATATTTTTTTGTGTTAATAGTTCGTTTTAAATAAATTAGTCTGCATCTCAGAAATAAAAATAAATTCGAAACTCATTTATTATGTTTTCATTCGACTTGCACTAATTTTGAAAAATTGCGCAAAAGTACTACTATATTTTATTTCTACAAGCGATAATGCAGAAAAAAACGTGCCAACAAGGGCCTATGGCAGTTAAAAAATGTGAATAGGCTGTTGGGTGCGCACATGCGATAAAGATGAAGTCACTATTTTTTGTAACTTTGTCTTCGGATATTCTCTAAGCACATCAACACGCCGACAGCGATGGTGGATGATGTTCCAAAAACTAATACTACTATGATTACTACCAAGGATTTTAAAGACATAGACGGCATAATCGACTGGCTCGACGAAGTGCCATATAACGTGACGCGCAACGGGCTTTACAGTGCCAACGAGCTGTATCAAGGTTATGAGCCATCGAGTGATGCCCAAGCCGACAAGGCATCCTACAATGATTCCTATGACGGAAGGACCTACCAGTACTACCTGTTGATGGGGAAGAATACCGAAAACGTCAACGAAGCGCTTGCACGCACCCTTCACGACCACAACATCCACATCGCGCTCGACGCTTTTCTTGCCAATCACGACGGGCGACGGTGCATCGGCGTAATGGGAGGTCACGCCATGCTGCGCACCGATTCTATGTATGCCGATATCGTAAGGCTGAGCAAGAGACTCACCGAAGAAGGGTTCTACATGCTTACAGGCGGTGGTCCGGGAGCTATGGAAGCCACCCACCTGGGAGCATGGATGGCAGGTCGCAGCAGTCAAGAGATGAACGAAGCCCTCAAGATGCTTGCTGTAGCGCCATCTTTTAAAGATGAGGGATGGCTGGCATCGGCATTCAAAGTTATCAATCGTTATCCACAAAACAAATACGAGAGTCTTGGTGTCTCAACATGGCTATATGGCCATGAGCCATCAACGCCCTTCGCTACCCATATCGCGAAGTTCTTTGAGAACAGCATCCGCGAGGACAGCATTCTCACTATGGCATTCGGCGGCATAATCTACACCCCTGGCAGTGCTGGCACCATGCAGGAGATTTTCCAAGATGCAGTTCAAAACCATTACCTTTCATTCGGGTTCTCAAGCCCTATGATATTCTGGGGAAAGAAATTCTGGACAGAGGAGATGCCTGTGTATCCATTGCTGGAACAACTGCTAAATGAAGGGAAATACAAGAACCTGCTACTTAGCATTACCGACGACACCAGCGAGATAGAAGCTGAACTGAGAGCGTTTCTAGCCTGCAAAAACTAGCGTGCATAAGCACGTGGCTAACTAGCGAAGCGCAGCGGGCGGCAAACTCAACTAACTAGTTGTGACTAATTTTTGTTGGCTTTGCGCTCTTTTTCGCGTTGCTTGCGTTGCTCCTCGCGTTCTTTCTCACGCTGCTTGCGGGCCTCGTCGCGCTCTTTCTGGCGCTGCTTGGCCTCTTCTTTCTTGCGCTTTTGCTCCTCTTTCTTGCGTTTCTGCTCTTCTTTCTTCTTCTTTTCGCGCTCTTTTTGACGCTCTTTGCGCTCTTTTTCCTTCTGCTTACGAGCCTCTTCTTTGGCCTTCTGCTTGTCCTTGCGCTCTTGCTCAGCGCGCTTAGCAGCATCTTCCTTCTCGCGTTCTTTCTGCTTCTGCATTTCTTCGCGTTCTCTCTCGGCAGCCTTTATAGAGTCTTCCCTAGCCTTCTCGGCAGCACGGAGCTCTTTCTCACGCTCTTTCTCGGCCTTCTTGATGGAGTCTTGACGAGCCTTTTCCTCGCGCTCAAGCTGTTTCTGGCGCTCCTTCTCGGCTTTCTTAGCCTCTTTCTCATTGCGCTTGCTGTCAGCGTCGGTCTTACCCTGCTTCTCAGCCTCTTCTTGCTGCTTCTTAGCCTCGTCTTCGGCACGCAGACGCTCTTCCTCACGCTGACGCTCCTCCTGGCGCTTGAGTTCTTCCTCGCGCCTCTTAGCCTCCTCGGCCTTGCGTTTCTCTTCGTCTTTGCGCTGTTCCTCTAGCTGACGCTGCTCGGCGCGGCGGCGTGCCTCCTCGAGCAGAGCAGGGTTACCTTGCTGCTCAGGAGTATCTACCTTAGGTTTCTCCTCCTTCTTCTCGTCGGCTTTCTTATCTTCTTTCTTTTTGCTGTCGGCCTTCTCGTCATCTTTCTTGCTGTCGGCCTTGCCTTGACCCTTCTTCACCGACTTGGTGGGCTTCTTCTCGTCGCCCTCGTCGCCAGTGTCTTCATCTCCACCTTCGTCGGTCTTCTCGTCATCGACGGCATCTTCAGGAATCTGCTCCTCCACTTTCTCCTCGTTAAGCTCGTCGAGATAGCGGAAGTATTCCTCAAATGTGCGTCCCTCGCGGAGAAGCAAGTTGAAATTCTCGTCGCTGATAATCACATAGTGCGCCTGAGCAGGCACCACCTTCTCCTCATCTTTCTCCCACTTGTCACGATAGAGCTCCACCTCGCGATAGTTGGGGAAACCTTTCACCACAATAAGTCCGAGGTTGCCAAATGTCATCTGCTCCAGATCGAAATCGCGCATCAAGAACGAATTGAAGTTGTGCTTTGCCACCTCATAGAGCAGCTGATTGGGTGATACTGAGTCGGTGGAGAACACCAGCACAAAGAGCTGAGGCTTGTTCTTGCCTTCCTTGAACGGTGTGAACTCCTTGCCCTCGCCACCAGCGGTGGTGTCGTTAGACAGGCGTATTGACCACAGCATACCACGGGTGTTGCTCGAGCCGCCGTTAATCTTGCGGCCCTGGTTGAGCTGCTTGACAAATGCCGAAGCGGTGGGCGTGATGTCGGTCTCGGGATAGCGCTCGAGCATCTCCTTGATGGTGCTCTTAAACTTCTCGGGGTTATTCTCGGTGACGTAGGCCAAAGCGTCGATAAACATGAACTTAGGCATGATTTTCGACAGTGGATAGGTCTTCATCATCTCCACATAGGCGGCATGCACGGTGGCATTGTCGTTGTTGAGATAGGCGGTGTAGGCCTGGTCGTAGAGCTCTTCCTGAACTAGGTTCATGCGCTTGAGGTTCTCTAGGTAGTTGGGGTCTTCCATCGCTTTGCCGTACTTAGAGTCGGCAAATTCAGTCAAAATCATCTGCCTGTAATGCTCAGCATCACTATACTGCCCGTTCCGGTAGTATAGCAGGTACATATTATAATATGTGTCGAGGCGATAGGTGTTGTCGGGGTAACGCTCAAGCAGCTGCTCAAACTCATAGATTGCCGCTGGCAGGTCGGCGAGCTTATCCTTGAGGATTACGCCCATGTTGTAGAGGCCCTCCTGAATTACATCGTTAGAGTTCTGTATCTCTTCCTCGGTCTTGGGAATCTGCTTGAGGTAATACTCCTCGTAGTGCGGATCTTCGGCACGCTTGAGAGCTTCCTTGTCAACCTGAGTGGAGTCGTTGCCCTGAACCTGAGTTGAGTCATTGGCGGCGAGGTTCTCCTCCTCTTCATTGTTCTCGTCGAGCGAGAAGGTGTTCTTGTTGCGCCGGCGCCAGTTATCTTCTAGCTTGCGGTTACCCCACAGTTGCTGGAACGCTGTCTTACCCGCGTTCTTGGTCATGGTGTTGTAGAAGTACCACGAGTTGTCGCTGTTGATATTGTAGGACGCTGGCTGCTGAGCGTTGTTCTTCAGGCCGCTATTGCCTTGCTGCTGGGCGAGGTAGGCCTCACGCTCGGCATTCTCTTTCTCTTCTTTCTCTTTTTTCTTGAGGTCTTCGATGATTTTGGCAATAATCTTCTTCTGCTCCTCGAGAGGAAGCTTCGAAAGCATCAGCAGCGAGTCTTGCAGAGTGACGTTGCCCGAATACACGGCAAGCTCGTCGAGCACGTCGCTGCGCTGCTTAAGCTCCTTGTAGTTGGGATAATTCTCACTTAGCTGCGGTATTGCCTCGCTATAGCAGGGCTGCGCCTTGTCGTACTTGTGCTGCGCGAAGTAGATGCCACCCAGCGTGAGCTGGCTGATGGCCTTGTCAATGCCGTTGCGTGTGCTCTTCTTGGCGGCAAGCTCATAGTTCTCCACGGCATGCGCGGTGTCGCCACGGGTAAGATAGAGGTTACCGATGGCGTAGTAAATCTGGTCGAGATATTCCTTGTTACGGTCGTAGCGCGTCATACGCTTGAGGGCCTTCACCTCGCTCTCGATGTTGTTGCCCTGGAACACGGCGCTCTGCTTGATGCGCGCGTTGAACTTGGTGCGGTAGGACGAGGAGCTGCTGCTGCCAGCCTTCTTGTAGGCCTGATAGGCTTTGTCCTTCTGCCCCGTCTCATCGTAGAGCTGACCGAGGAGGAAGTAGAGTCTCACCTTTTGGCCGCCGCTAGCGCCCTTCACGGCCTTTTCCATATAGGGCACCGCCTCGGCGTTCATCTTGCTCTTGATGTAGAAGTCGGCATAGGCGAGGTTGGCTAGCTGGTTAAGCCTAGTGTTCTCGATGCGCTCGGGATGGACGTGGACAAGGATGTTGTCTGCCTCGGTGGTCCAGTCCATTGCGCAATAGCTCAGCGCCTCCCAAATCTGTGCCTCAAGCACCAGGTCGGGCTTCCACTGGAAGTGTTTTGAGATGTAATGGAAAGTAGCCGCCGAGCTCAGGAAGTCGCCTTTCATGTACTGCGCCTTAGCCATCAGGTACCACGCGTTATGGATAAAGGGGTTATACTCCTCGCGCTTGAGCCATTCCTTGTATTTCGGGTCGTTGCCCTTGCCGGCTTTGCGGGTGGGCTTCTTCTTGATGGAGTGCAGCGAGATGGCCTTCTGCATCTTCTCGATGGTGCGGTCAAAGTTGGTTGTGGGCTGAGTCGCCTTAGGGTTGTTGTAGGCCTCGGCTGGGTGGATAAACAGCTGGGTGGAGTAGTCATCCTGATACTCGTTCTCGAGCTTCTTGATTTGCTCGCTATAGTGCTTCTCGCCGTTGTAGTACACGTTGTAACGAGTGTTCATCGCATGCCAAAAGCGACTGCCGGCAGTGTTCTTCTTGGTGCTGCACGCCGAGATGATCACTGTCGCAAGGATAAGAATGACGGGTATGTATCGATACAATTTCTTCATTACCCAGCTATATCTTCTATTAAAACGAGCGAGGACTGGTTTTATTGCATTGCTGATCGCAGTGCACAAAACACTATCTTTTGCCACACCTGGCGGTGTGGAAATTAAAGAGCCTATCGGCTCTAAAATTAAAAAGTGCTACGCACTAAAATTATTTTAAAAAAATTTTAGCGCCCATTGGCGCAACAATAATTTTAGCACGCAGTGCTTTAATTTCCATGTGCGGCAGCACATGGCTAAATAGCAAGCATTAAAAAAAATGCACCCGCGTGCGCGGATGCATTTTTTAATTTATCAACTTAAGGTAGATTATTTGATAACCACGTTGAGCTTCGCTCTTGGTTGTTCACGTTCGGAAAAACTTGAGCAAGCTCAGTTCTTCTCTCACTTAATCACAACCTTGCGGTTTCCGTTGATGTAGATACCAGGAACGGTTGGCTTGCCGTTGAGCTTCTGACCGTTGAGGTTGTACCACTCGTTGCTGTTGCTGTCAACACCAATGGTGCTGATACCGGTAGAAGTCTTGGTAACTACCATTACGAGAGGCTCTTCAATACCCTTAGATGGAACATTTGGAGCTTCCTTAACGGTGATGGTGTACTCACCAGCATCTTCAACGCGGAAGTTTGCACCGTCAATAAGAGTGATGTTGATGTCGAGCATATCGCTGTTGATCAAGAAGTACATGCCGTTATCTGATTCGCCACCGAACCACTTCCATCCATACTCAAGAGGAGTGATGAGTTTGAACTCGGCATTAGCCTCGAGCTCTACAGTGCCAGTGAACTCGGTACCTTCCTCGTTGGCAACCATCTCAATGCGGCCACCGTCCTCTTCCTCATAATTCCAGTCGTTGAATGTACCAACGATATAGAACTCATTGTAGCCAGTCTCTTCTGGAGCCTCAAGAGTTGTGAACAGAACTGAAGGAGTCCAGTCGGTAGTAGCCTTAGCATCCTCGTAGATACCTTGTACCTGTACCTCATAGTCAGTCTCGGCTTCAAGACCTTCCATTGTGTAGGTCATAGCCTCTACGTTCTCAACAACAGTCCACTCACCGGCAGGAACCTCGTTCTTGTAGATACCAACGGCATCGATGATCATGAAGTCCTTATCGGTGCAGTTGTAGTGACGGAATGCTATGTAGCCACTCTGGCCCTCGTATGCACTCAGGTCAATAGCAACCTCAGTCCATTCTATGCTGTTTGGAGTCAGCATATCATCGGTTACGGGAACGAAACTAGTAGTATCGTTATCGGTGGTTGAGACATAGATGCGGTAAGTCTCGGGATAGTTGGCGCCATCATCTACTACGTAGAAGCGCAGCATGCCACCTAAATCCTCAATCTGTGGGCTAATCAACCAGTTGTCGGGAGTGAGAGCAGAGCTCTGCCAGCTGCGCGACATAGCGCCATAGCTGCCTTCATAAGCAGGGAAACCACCGCTGGTGAAGTTGGTGGGGTTGAACTGCAACCAGTTCTTGCCGTCACCGTCACCGTCAACAATAGTCCAGTTGCCTGGGAATTCACCCTCGAAGTTCTCAAAGAAGAGTTCGTCGGCAGTAGCGGCCTTGCGGTAGCGCACGTTGTACTTGTCTTGAACGCCATCCCATGTAGCTACTGCACTGTTATGGGTAATTTCACTAACAGCGAGGTCGGTTGGCATCTCCTTGCCATCGGTAGTGGTGAAGAACACGCTCTCGGACCAGTCAGAAGTGCCGTCGGCATAAACGGCCTGTACCTGTACCTCATACTCGGTGCTTTTTTCCAAGCCCTCGATGTCTTGAGGACTGGTGGCTGGACTAATAGTAATCCACTCGCCAGCAGCGATTTCGTCGCCGTTGATAGCAACTGCATCGATGAGAAGGATGTCTTGGTCGGTGCAGTCGTGGTGACGGAAGGCGATTTTACCAGTCTGTCCCTCGTAGGCACTCAAGTCAAATGTCTTCTTCTCCCACATGTTAGGTGCGCCACCTTGTTGAGTAGAAAGATTCTCGGCAATTGCAGTGAAGTTCTCACCGTCGGTGGAAACATATACGCTATAGTTCTCGGGATAAGTGCCATCATCGGCTACCCAGAACTCAAGTGTGCCCCTCAGTTCAACCTCTGGGCTGAAGACCCAGTTGTCGGGAGTGATAGCTCCATCTATGTAGCTCTGCGAAATCAAGCAGTAGTCGCCGTCCTGAGCAGCAAGCTGCACACCACCCATTGAGTAATTTGAAATCTTGATAACACCCCAGTTGTTGCCGTCTCCGTCAGCATCGTTGAGTGTCCAGTTAACAGAGCCCTCAAAGCTATCGAAAAATACCTGATCAACACCGCCTGGCTTGCGGTAACGCAGATTGTAGCTCTCGGCATTGCCTTCCCAAGTAGCTACGGCGCTCTTGGCTGTGATATCGTCAATAGCGAGGTCAGTAGGAAGTGGGAACTGCAATGGAGTGGTGAAGGTCACTGCATCGCTCCAGTTGCTCTTGTCATTCTCACTACAGTTGCCGCGAACATAAGCAGTGTAGGTCTTGTTCTCAGCAAGGCCAGTGATGTTGTAAGTTGCCTCGCCAGTTACGTCAACAGGAACCATGTTGATAGCGTTGGCGGCTGGAGTGCCTTCAGCATAAATCACTTGCCATGCATCCTGCTCAGCATCGCCTGGAGTCCAGGTCAGGGTAGCGCCGTTGTAAACAACGTTGCTGGCAGCCAATGCCGTTGGACGTGGGCAAGTAACCTGGCTGATTTGGAAGGTGGTGAGAACGCCAGCTGTTGGAGATGGGTTACTGCTTGAGCCATTGCCTTGGTAATCATAGATAACTGTTCCGTCAGGAGCTGTTACAGTGAAACCAGTCTCATATCCATAGCTTCCAGCCACCCAAACGAGGTCATAATCCACGCCGTAGCATAGTTTAACAGTGCCTTCAACAAGGTTGCCGCCTGATGGAATTGTTAATTCCTCAACCAGCGCACCGGTCTCGTGAACAACGATTTGAATCTTGTTGCCGTTCCATCCGTCGCCGTAGGAGTCGGTGAGAACGTAGGTCACCTCGCCCATATCTTCCTCATTGCACATAAGAGTCTGGAAGCTGGTGGTAAGCCATCCACTCTGTCCTTCGCCATAATCGGCTTGTACACGAACTTCATAGATAGTACCATTGGCAAGAGCGTCGAAAGTGTAAGATTTTACGGTAAGACCATGAACTTCAGTCCACTCCTCGTCGGCAGCCTTCTTGTACTCTAAGTTCCAAGCTGTCTCCTCTCCACCGGCTTCCCAAGTAGCAACAGCGCCATTGGTGGTGATGTTGCTAACCTGCAAGTTCTGGGGCTTGTTGTAAACAGGACCATCGCCTGGTGTGTAGGTGAAGGTGGTCTTAGGCACAAAGTTGCGTTGATTTGCTGAGATAGCATCCAGAGAACTGCTGCTGTAGCCGCCTACGCTTGCACCTTCAACACCAACGCCATAGAATGAGGCACCCTTGTATGTTCCAGTCTGTGTTTGATAAACACCAATGAGCAGATTGCCGCCCTCGTAGGTGTAGTAAGAGTCGAAATTCAGGGCAATTTGTCCAGAAGTGCCATCAAGTGGTCCTTCCCACACAACGGTAGCACCAGTCATGCCAGTGAAGTCACTGAGAGAAGTAGCGCTAATCTCCTTGATGAAAACCTGGAAATTGCCACCCCAAGCGGCAGCAGGTGC
Organism: Muribaculaceae bacterium; assembly: GCA_017618355.1. Lineage (GTDB taxonomy): Bacteria > Bacteroidota > Bacteroidia > Bacteroidales > Muribaculaceae > Sodaliphilus. The sequence continues at coordinate 381 of JAFZUL010000174.1, read as the reverse complement.
CGAGCTAAAATACCAAGTCAGGCCAGTGATAGTTGACCCGGCAGGTAGATCGCCAAGTTCGTTGGCATCCATGACGATCTCACACTTGTTGTAGGAATCAGCCCATAAGCCATAAACAGGCACATAGTTGTTAGTGTTAGTACCGTCATAAACTGTCATCGTCTCTTGTGCGAAAGCTGCTGTGAAAGCCGCCATCACAAAGAGCAATAAAGATAATAATTTTTTGTTCATAGAAAAACGGTTTTGGTTAATAATATAGAAAATAAACACAAAATTATGTACAAAATGGTATTAATGCGCAAAGATAATGATTTATGTATAAATAAACAAATTTTGGCGAAAAAAAGGAGGGAGTTGAGAGTTTGAGAGTGGAGAGTGGAG
>JAFZUL010000173.1 GCA_017618355.1 Muribaculaceae bacterium | reverse complement strand
CGCTCTCGCTCGATGCCTCCACCTCGATGGTGCAAACCTCGTTGTCCAAGTCCACCAAGTCGGCGGAATAATTATTGTATGCGGTAGAGCGGTAATCTTTTTTCGATGCTGTGCTTGCAGCTCGCTCTGCTGATGAGAAGAATGATATGTTTACTGATGTTGTCATAATGATGAAATTTTATTGAAGTGAATAATCATTGTCTACGTATGTCGCGTATAATCTTTTTTCGGTGCAGAATAAGTGAGGCGAGGGAAGCGACCTATAGACAAGGCTTGACCGAAAATTTTCTTCCCCTCGGGGCTTGCCATTTTTCGGGCGCAGAACTAAAAATTGAAGAAAATTTTCGAGTCAACCCGACCTGGGCCTTGTCGGGAGCGGCTCGCACTAACTTTGTGCCGGAAAACAGTTATACATCAGCGACAGCAGTACGGCAATGACAACTTCGATAAAATTGTTATGGCGACATCACATATAATTCTTAAGCAGAGCGTGCGGAGAGCTCAGCCAAAACAAATGAATGGTGCTTGCACCACACCGATTAATAGTTCTGAGTTTTAGTTCTCAGTATTCAGTTTTCAGTTATCAGTTGCGTTTGATTCTACTCATTAAATAATATATCATGTAACCCACATGTAACTGCAGTTTTATTGCAAAATATTGCAATATTAAGATTATCAAACAAGATCAATCTTGAATATCAGGCAGTTAACAATAAGCAAAACTAAAAAATATTGCAGTTATAATGCAAAATGATTTTTAACACGCTTATTTAGCCTTGCAGTTTCGGAGAATAATCAGTAATTTTGCGCTTAAAACCAATAAGGATTGTTCAAAAGCCCCTGTCATGGAAACGTTAAATGATGTATTTCTATTCGAATTAGAGATGTTGGCCGAGCGACTACATCTTAGCAAAGAAACTGTCGCAAGACGTATTGGGATGCGAAGCAGCAAGATGGAAGCCATAAAGAGCCATCAAGCTCCCTTGTCAGAAGTCAAAAAATACTATGAAAAAGTCTTGACACAGAAACTTGTTTATGATGCCCTTGACCGTTTCAAGGTTGCTTTCGATTTCATTATGAAAAGGAACCATTTCAAAGGTCGTTACGATGTGGCGAACCGCATGGACATTTCCACTTGGAGGTTTCGCCGAGCTTTAGAGGGTAAGCCGAAATTCTTCAACGAGGGGTTTCTTCAGAATTTCAATGAGACATTTGGCGAGATATTCGATTTGGACTGGATCATGTACGGTGAAGGGTTGATGTTCAAAGACGAGTATCTTATCCTCAAGAACTACGGTTTAAAAAGTGCCATGGCGGTTGAGGAAGCGAAGCATCAAGCCACTATCGCCTATAAGAAGAGTCACGATTATGACAAGTATTATGACACGTTCCACCGCAAGATCCTTATCAAGAAAGCCTTGAACCCAGATGAGAACAATGATATTTACAGATCCATTCGGGAGTTAAGCAAAGAGATAATAGAGAGCAGGAACGAGATTGACAAGTACGAAGAACTTGTTAAGTCTTACCAGCAGGAGATACGTTACAAGGAAATGGAGATTGCGAAGTTAAAGCAGAAGATTCATAGGCACCGCGACTATATGATTGGGCGTGTATTTCTTGATTTATACAATGATATTGAGAAACTTTAAGCTATGTATTTGCTTGAGTTTCGTATTTTTCTTATTTTTGCAGTTAGAAAACATTTTAATTTCACACATTATGAAAAAGGTACTATCTATTATTTTGATGCTTATGTGCATCAGTTTTGGTGCGAGTGCAGCCGTCAAGTGCAAAGCTATTACTCAGAAAGGCACCCAGTGCACCAGGGTTGCCAAGAAAGACGGTTACTGCACACAGCATTACAATATGCATCATAGTGGCAAGCCCACTAATGGCGCACAGTGCAAAGCCATTACAAAGTCAGGAAGTCGATGCTCTCGCAAAGCGGTTACTGATGGTTTCTGCACACAGCATTATAAAATTGAGCAGTTCAACAAGAAAGATCCCAATTTCAAAAAGAAGGTTGAAGCGTGCTATGATGCCAATGGGAAACCCCTTAAGGCATCAAAAGATGCAGAGCGTTGCCAGTCTCCAACGAAGGATGGTGACCGTTGCAAGCTGAAAGCCATTGAGGGTTACACCAGTTGCCCAGTTCACTTTAAGTATTGATTCAGAATTCAACAAATCTTTTTCATATTGTTGCCCCGAACGTTTTGATGCGTTTCGGGGCAGCTTATATTCAGTATGTGAGCTTCAAACATGGCACATTTTTTGCTGTATTAGGATTATATGAAACCATCAAAAAACCGTATATATTGCCGTGACTGCGGAAGGATGAAGACAGTTTTCGATTCAGAGGAAGCTGCGATGCGTTTCATACGATACAACAAGCGAGATATCATTGAGACCAGCGGTTACGCTCCGACCAGGGCCTATTACTGTGATTTATGTTGTGCCTGGCATGTCACCAGTAAAAAAGACTATACTCAAAAAAGTCTTGCTCGCCGTACGGTAGATTCCATTATGGAGTTCAACAAGTTAAAGAAGTCCCAGAGGCTTTATGGCAAGAGCACAAAAAAGATAACTCCATCAGAGTCACCTGCTGCTCCCTTTTTAACCGAAGCATATAAAATCATCTTGAACATTATCGGTTTCGCAAAGGATGGAAAAGTCGAACAAGCAAAAGAGCAGTGTAACAATCTTGACATCTTATTCGAGAAAATGACGCTTGTCAAGGGCGCTGTTGCCACCCGCAGGAGTTTCTCTGAGAAGTATCAAGAGCTGCGAGATAAGATTTACGAAGGAACTCTTGATGCCAACACATTATATTCTATAGAAGAAGGATTTAACGTATTATATGAGCAGAACCCCAGTATTTTCAGTTATGATATAAATGACGAAGGAGCCAAAGTCTTTGATTTGACACCTGAGAACATTGACAGTGTTTATTTTGCGGAGCAGAATAAGGAGGAGGCAAAAGTTAATACCGTCAAGCGCATCAATGCACTTTTAATGTCCGCTTCAGCGTCTATAGCCTGTGGCGATTTCAGCGACGCGAAGAAAGATCTCATTGATGCCTCAGAGTTGATTGAGAATATTGATGACCAAGAATCAATCAAGGAATACAGCAAAGAGATTGTCAAGTTAATAGACAAAATAGAGAGCGAAAACGAAAGCGAAGATTGATATTATAAGCCCCGATTCATCATCGAGGCTTATCTTACAAGTCAGCCCATATTGCTTAAGCAATAAAGCTCACTGATGTGTAATTATAGAAGGTCATTTAAGCCATAGTTATGTATGAGACATTTAAGTCCAGGGCAGGTATGAGATTTTGTAAAAAGCTTTAATTGTTATTTAGAGATTAGTTCATAATCCAGCGTCAAATAAGAATTGGGGTGATGCATACTATGGTTATCAAAGGCATCGAGAAAAATAGATGTTATGCCATCATCATAGGATACATTCTCTCCACTACCATTGTCAGACTGCTGGATATTTAATTCTTTATATCTGTTGTTAAATCTTTCTTTAAATTGTTCATATAAAGAGAATATGTCCACATTGTTTAATGACCGTTCGTCTTGAAGATATTTTATTTCACATAACTTGTTTGTTTTTTTATTGAACACAAAAGTCACTTTCAACCATTTAATTCCTTCATGTTTAATTCTATTAGATACCTCAAGAGCAGAACAAACATTATCTTCATAATAATTATTAATGTATTTGTACTTATATCCTTTCTTATTTAAAATTGTTTTCACATCCTTCATGGTGCTTTTTCCCAGTTCAAGTCCCAACGTATTAGTGTTGATTTGGGCTTTAACAGGCATTGTTATGAGGAGCAGCAAAACAATTATTGATAAATATTTTTTCATGAAAATTGTAGATTAATATTATTCTTGTATTGTAAGTTTATTGATTATCGTCTCCATCAATCATCTAGCCATGAGTCAATGGAGCGAGTAAATATAATTTTGTATTGTTTATCAAGATAAACCTTTTCTATTATACCTACTCTGCTATTTAATAATCCATTATAGAAACTATATTGGGCTTCATATATATATCCAACCACTTCATTACTACCTTCTTTTGCTAATCTATTGAGTGTTCGTCTTTGATGTTCTCTAAATTCTGGATTATCATAATCTTCATTGTCAAGGAGTTGAAATGCATCATTTGCTGTTATATCAGCGACATACTCACATGAAACCCATCTAAGTTTGATAGAAGATTTCATGCCGAATGCTTTTGAATCCGTTTGTTTTTTATGAGCAACAGCTGATTTAACTCTCTCAACAGGATTGGCATTTGATTTACGCTTTTGTGGTGTTTTTGCGATTGTTATACCTCCAAGAAAGAAAAAAATGAGAAATAAAATGATTATCTTTTTCATAATGATATATGTTAAATGTTATAAGCTTCCGAGAGTTCTGAGTAGAAGTTTATCAGCGAGTTTCGGAGCTCCATATCGATGTATGGTATCTCTCCTTCACGCAGAAGGCGCATGCACTCAGATAGATATTCAGGAGGCGAGGTTTTAAAGCTTGCCAACCAGTATGAGTTGGCACCACGAGGCGATAGTGTGTATGTGTGGCCATAACCTAACTTATGCCATACATAGAACATCGGAATCTTTAACGCTTCGACATTTGCGACTTTCGGGTCTTTCATAAAGTCAAAAGCGAGTTCCGCCTTGATTTTATCTTCAATCAGGCACAACCCATTCACCAGGTCTATCATATCACCTTTGCTCGGATATCTGTCCATAGTTATAGAAATGGTACGTGAACATAAGGATTCTTTCTATTGTTCACGATGTATTGTTTAAGTGTCTCACGCTCTACATCAAATTCTTCGACAAGTTTATCAAGCAGTTCGGCTGAATGAGTTTGGTTGTCGAATAACTGTTCTCGTGTGATGCAAGTTCTCATTATTGAAATCGTGTCTGTCAGTCTTTCGCCAAAGAAAACAATATCATTGGCAGTACCAATCATGTTGTTTGGGTTGTCTTTTGTTGGATGTGGAGTCATTACAAAGCTGCCGTTGTTGGCAAAGAACTCTGCGATAGCATCAATTTTTGAAATCTTCTCATCCAAGAACCTTTCCATGTAGCGGTCAAAGAAGTGGGAAGTGATGAAAAAGAATTGGTTGTCACGGCTGCCACCTCTTACCAAAGCATTCATACCGTGCTTATTGATGTATGTGATGAACGTAACGGCAGTCGGGCCAATCTTCTTAAAAGTATTGTAGTCGTGAATGAGTGGTATCGAGCAGAATGTGGTATTATTGTCAACCTGATAGGTAATAGCAGGAAACAAAACATTCTGCAACGATTTATGCTTCAGCATATATCTCCGTATCTTGGCACATGCTGTGCCATCAGGTCTCATTTTATTTGTTATTCGAGGATAGTACTCTGCGTGAATT
>JAFZUL010000172.1 GCA_017618355.1 Muribaculaceae bacterium | reverse complement strand
TTAGCGGCGCTTGCGCTTGATATATAGCTTCACAAACGCACGTAACGCCTTGTAACCCAGATAAAAATAGTCGGTTTTCTTGAGCATGGCGACTTCTCCAGTGTTGAACATCAATGCCCTGACACCGTTTTGCGACACATTCTCACGGGTAGATTCATACTGGTGAGCCATGCTCATTCGACTCACCTCACGCTTGATGAGCCACTTAGCGCGACGCCGCTGCAATTCTTCGAGCGTTAGACCTTTCCAGTCGCTTTCTTGGGCAGCAACAACTTGCGATGCGATAGCCGAAGACTGTGTATCTACTTTGCTTGACATGACTTGAACTATTTTTCGGGAGTTAACAACAATTTAGTGACGAAACGCGTGACAGGGTTTGTTATCAGCTGCTTGCGATAGCCATAAACCAGCAGGGCGAGCAACACCACAACGGCAATGGCGATTATTACTCCTAACCAAAGGCTTCCGGTAACTGCTATTATCCACTTGGCAAATGCCCACAACAGCAAGAAAATAACACCTGCGCCAAAAATGATAAGTATAGCAACTATTATCGCGCGTGACAACAATATCGACAACTTCTCGGCAAGAGTCAGCTTGGAGTATTCCAGCTCCAACTTTGCATGTTCTTTTAAGTTGTCAAAGAGTTGTTTATAATTTTGTCCTTCCATCACTTAAAGAGAAAATGCTGCACATGAAATGAATTGCACATTACATTTCATGTGCAGCGTTAATTAAAATATGCTTTTGCTGGCAAATTATTGCTCTATCTGAGCGCTAATTTGGTTAACCAGCTGCTCTACCTCGTCATCGCTGAAGTCGATGCCTTTCTTCTTTAGCAGCTCTTTGATGCGAGAGCGCAGATCCTTGCCACTCTCGGGGGCAAACAGCAACGCCATTGAGGCACCAATTATTGCGCCACCCAGAAATCCGTACAATAAGCTCAAATACTTTATATCTTTCATAATTTCTTCAAATTTTATTAAGTTAAGCAATTAGTATTGACTATAACAAAGGGAAAGAGATTCTTACTCCTCCTTGATTTCCTTGGTGATGTCGTCGATAAGTTCATCCATCTCCTGGTCTTTCAAGTTTATGCCTTTCTGCTTCAGAATCTCAGCAATCTTGTTGCGAGTTTCTTCACCCTTAGCAGGAGCAAAAAGGAGACCAACTGCGGCACCTGCTAAAGCACCGCTCAATACTGCTAAAATAATGTGTACTGGTTTCATTTCTATTAATATTTTAAGGGTTAATAAAATTGTTTCTATCGTTATCGATTACAAATATAGCACTTTTATTTATAATATGTATCGTTTTTAGCATTTTTTTTGAAAAATCGCCATTTTAGTAGATAAAACATACTATGAGTGGCAATTGTATATCTTTTTTTCTTATCTCTTAAAGTAATTTTGATAATTCATTCCCATGCTTTTAATTTAGCAATTCTGTTAAAAAAGTGACTTGGTCTTTTCAATAGAGACCAAGCCACTATGGATGTTGTTGTTATTTATTCCTCATACTCTTCGAGATTAAATCCCAATGGTTTCAAATTAGCTTTTGGCAAACGGGAACGTTTAACAACTGGCTTATGATTGGGGCGTTGGGTAGTGACGATGCACTTGTTGGTAAGATAGTTCTCGCTAGTGACGACTGTCTTACCAGTAGTGCGTTCCAGCTCAGTAACATCTTTACCGATAAGGTAAAAGTCTCCGTTTCGATAACTGAAAACGTGCGTTGTTCTGGGTTGGGTCCAACTTCCTGCACTAGCAAAATAATCAAGTATTATTCTGAGCGAGCCATTCTTGGCGATTTCAAGACTGGAATCGATGCACATAAACTCGTCGGGGCGCGCGGGAATCACGTTGTCATACTGCTTATACAGTTTGTAGTTGCCGTTTTTCTCACCCCAGTATATTGCAAGCACTGGCTGATTGAAATTATACACGTATCCGTCGTCGCGAGTTCTCATATTCTCTTTGTTGCATGGCGTAGCGATAATCGCAAGGTCGGCAATGCCGTCTTTATTTAGATCGCCAGTCTTGAAATCCGACTCCCATCCATTGGGCACCACGTCGGCAGCGCTTAACCCACTGGTTTTGAAACTTTGAGCTATAACCTGAAGCGGGATCAACGCCATTACAGCAATTATGACACTAATAAATGTTTTGTTCATAACTATATATCTAAAACCTGTTGGAATTATTTCCCTATTGATTTACATGCCATACTCCTTTAAGATTGTACGCCATTCGGCGGGGAGTTTTGACTTGTTGTTAGTCTCCACTTTCTTGTTTGCAGCAATCTTGTCGAGATTATCACCCTTAATAAGGGTATAGCGACGCTTAACACCATACTCTTTGTAGGCATTGGGATCAGTAATCTCAATAAGAGTCTCAGTTACAACCAAGCGATTGCCCTTCCACACGTAACGGGTGTAATACTCTGAACAATAACTTGCCGAGCCTTGACCCACAAGAAACTTCTTGATAGGATTTACCAGGAAGTTGCCATTTAGATAACCATCATTCATAGGCGAAAATTCACCCAGATTGTCATCCCACAACAGGATTGTGCTGTAATTGCGTGAGGCAGCTGGCCCAACAAAAATATCCATGTTTCCGTCGAAGTTGGCATCAAGATAATACAAGTCACCGCTTGTTACTTCAAAGTTAAATGATTGTGACAACTCCCTTCCACGGTAGATGTTAACATTGTAAGAGCCATCTTCTTGCTGTTCGGTCGCAGCTTTAATGAACGACAGCGATGTCGGACAATCTACGACGCTGTAAAAACCGTATTTGTCGGTCTTGGGCTGCAATTTGCTTTGAGCCAATGCCTGTAATGGCAGTAATGCTACAGCAGCCAGGATAATGATATAAAATGCTTTTTTCATAACGATAATTGATTTTTATTTGTTGATTTTCCACATCTGTGCTTTGGAACCATTACAGCGATAAAGCTGGATATTGTTTCCATTAGTAATACTGCCCTTTCTCAAATCTATAACATATTCGGGGTTAAGAGCCGATTGAATATAGAAATATCCTTTGCCAGCAGGTTCTAAGTACCACTTCTGAGCTTTTGTTCCGTTAAAGTGATAAAGTTGGATGTTAGTGCCATTTTGAACTATGCCTTTCTTCACGTCAAGCACATAGTCGGTGTTCATCGCTGAGCGTATGTAATAAGTGCCATCGCTATTTGGCTGAAAATACCACTTTTGCGCTTGTGTGCCATTGGAGCGATATAGTTGTATGTTAGAGCCATCCTGGACAACTGCTTTCTGCAAGTCAATACAATAGTGGGTGTCTAAAGCCACATGGACATAATAATATCCTTTAGCTAATTGTGCCGAAGCATTATTAGCACAAATAAATGCCATCAGGCAAACAAATAAAGTTAAACAAGTTTTTTTCATATTTTGAAACTATTAATTTGATTATTATTAATGTCATCTGTCAACGCTGAATTGTGAACCGTCCCAGATCAAAGTGCAAGTGCGCTGCAAGGCTGGATGGATAGCATTGCGGTCAGCCATACGGAAAGTGATGTTTTTGCCGTAGCGGGGCAATGAATAGATGGGAAGGTATTTGTTCATGTCCTCATTTCTTGCACTTCTCACCTCTTCAACTATCTCGTCGCTAGCCACGCTAAGGTCAACCATGTCAATAAGTTCTACATCACTAGTAAAAGGCGGTTCGATGTGTTTCATCACCTTAGTCTTAACATTGTAGCGGTAAAATTCAAGGAAACTCTCGTCAAGTCCTCCGCCCTCGCTCACACGATTAACGGCAATTAGCTTCTCGTTTTTGTTGTCGCAATTCCAAAAGCACATTTCGAGAGTCTCGAGTATGCCGTCTTGTTTAGTCGAATATTTCACATATCCGTTTTTTGAATCGACGACACATTTTTTAGAGTTACCTTTGGTGATTGCAGCAAGAGCTTGACGCTCAATACTGCCTTGTTCGCATTGTGAACAATATGCCCTAGCAAAATCTTTGATTGAGACTTTTGTGCTCGACACTTTCACCTTGCATGACTCTGGCTGAGCCATTGCAATAACTGGCATCGCACATATTGCGATAACGAGCATAGTTTTAATTAATGGTTTCATAGTTATTTTTTTAATAATAAATAAAAATAGTGATAATTTCAAATAAAATGTTTTCAACTTAGACTATTATTGTTTTGATTGGATTAAACACTTCTTCCGTCATTATCCACCAGAGACTGTTAATAATCTGTAATGAAATGAATTTATTAGTTTCCGAGTAGGATGTTATATATCGCTGTCACATCGGCCGATGTGATGTTTCCGTCACCAGTCTGGTCGCCATTAACGAGATGCGCAGTCTCATTGTTGAGCAAATAGTCGTAAAGAGCTGTCACATCCGATGCTGTCACCTCGCCGTCACCATTCACATCGCCATATACTGCCACATTTGATGTTTTTGTGAGTTCACAGTCGAAGTATGCTCCGCCAAAATTCTGTTGAATGTAAATCGCAAGTACATTTTTTCCTGCACGGAATACCGAGACCGGGATGCTGAATGTCTCATAAGAATTACTCCATGTGCAATTATTGGGTGTCTCAGTCCATCCTTCAGCATTTATCACTTCCTGCCCGTTGACATAAACCACCATATTGTCGTCGTGAACACAACTGAAAGTATATGTGGCGTTGGCATCAACTTTATCGAGATTGAACGTGCGGCGGAAAAGATAGCTGTTATATTCACCGTACCAATAGGAATTGTATTTCAGTGAGGTGAAAGGCCCTCCCGAATGTCCTACGCTGGCAGTAGGCATAGTCATCTCATCCCATCCGTTGTCGTTGAAGTCAACAGTGTTCCAGCCGTCGGGAGCCGCAGGCCAAGTGCCATTGTTGTTGCGGTATTGATGCAGGAACTTGTTCTTATAGGGGTTAGTCTGGCCGTTGGCAAGCAGGATTGTCTCATTTTCTTTCTTTCCACAAATGCTGCATACTCCGTTCACATAGTTATGATTACCAGTAGGATTTATAATCTCGGTCTTATAAACGTGGCAGTCGTTGCAGTAGTAAACCTTCGTGCCATTTATGCCGCAAGTGGGCTGGGTGACGGTTGGCGCCCCCCAATAATGCTGCTGTCCGTTAATCCATATCTCACTAATCTGTGAAAGGTCAGATTTAGCACCTGCGATACAGGTAAACTTAAAGTAGCGGTAGGTGGTGCCTCCACCTATATAAAACACAACCTCCTCCTGATTGGTAAATGGTATCAACGGACTGTCGTTGCGAACGTCAATATCTACCCAATTGGCATTATCGTTAGAACCTTGGAGTTTCCAACTTCGAAGAGCTCGCGTGGGATACTGTCGAGAGTCGTTGGCAGTGACAATCGAGTATTGGTAAACTGGAACTCTCTCGCTTGCCTCAATAGTAACCCATAAGTTGGAAGGAGAACCACAGTATTTTGTGCTTGCATCGTTATCGCTTAGATTGTTGGATGACTCATTTGAAATGGAGCTTGCTCCGCCATCGATGTATTTGTAACCTACACCGTTTATGTCATACCTTGTCCATTCCGAGGGCTGGGGTCCTGGAACTTCAGTAACCTCTTCTACCTCGAAACAGCCTTTGGGATAATTTCCAGTAGTGCCGTAAGTAACCAAACCATCCTCTTCGGCATCATAATATAGATAGTAGTTTAAATTGACGCCATTATCATTGAGTGTGTGCATCAGTAAGAATGTATCGGCGGTTCGCGGCCTGTAAAACACAATCATATATTCGTCATCATCGCCAACGGATATCATGTAGCCATCATCACCCAGATATTTACCGTACAGCTTGTTATAAACCTTATAACCTGTGCTTTCAGTACCGACAAAACACCATTGATGATCGTTGTTATTTGATGATGTGGAGGAAACTGTGGCTGAGTTCTGACCACCCACCACATATAATCCTTCGGTTTTTAGATGATACCACTTGGTGCCCGATGCCGTAGGATCAGTGGTAGGCACAAAAGGCAAGGCATTGGCGGTAATGCTGAAAAACAGCATAATAATCATTAATGGATAAATGTGTGGAGAAAGAACAATTAGCTTGTTTTTCTTGTTTTCCATAAAATTTGATTTTGATATTTTATTAAAATTTGTATCTAACATAAAAAATCGTGTAAATTTACATTGAAAATTTTAATTGAACAAATTCTATTGAAATATTTAATCATATTTATTTAAAAATGTGTATTTTTGCATCTCAAATTCAAAAAACACAATGAAGAGTAATGACATAATCGTTAAGGGTGCACGAGTTAACAACCTGAAAAACATCGATGTTACTATACCACGCAACAAATTTGTGGTGATTACCGGTCTTTCAGGTTCGGGCAAATCGTCGTTGGCGTTTGACACCCTCTATGCCGAAGGGCAGCGGCGATATGTCGAAAGTCTTTCTTCTTACGCCCGACAATTCTTGGGACGCATGTCTAAGCCCGAATGTGACTTCATCAAGGGACTGCCTCCAGCAATCGCAATAGAGCAGAAGGTCAACAACCGCAACTCCCGAAGCACTGTGGGCACATCGACCGAGATTTATGACTATCTGCGTCTGCTTTTTGCTCGCATTGGCAAGACCTACTCCCCAGTAAGTGGCTCTTTAGTGAAAAAGCACACTACTGCCGATGTGATTAATGCTATAAAGCAGTTGCCTGATGGTGTGAGATTTGCGTTGCTCTCTCTTATCATCTTGCCCGAAGGACGCGAACTTAGCCAACAGCTCGATATCCTTCTCAAGGGAGGTTACTCTAGATTAGAAAACAACGGCAAATTCATCTCTATCAACGATGCCATCAATTCATGTGTCGAGACTGAGCAACACTGCCGTCTTCTTATTGACCGCATGGCGGCTCCCATCAGCAACGACGATGAATTGCGACTCCTTGACTCCATAGCAACTGCTTTTTATGAGGGGCACGACGAATGTATTCTGCTTGTTTTCAATGCAGACGGTACAACCAGCGAACAGGTGTTCTCTAAGCGTTTTGAGGCCGATGGCATCACATTCAAGGAGCCTAACGACCTGATGTTTAACTTCAACAATCCCATCGGTGCATGCGATACCTGCGAGGGTTTTGGAAATATAGTCGGCATCGACGAGAACCTTGTTGTCCCTAACAAGACACTTTCGATATACGACGATGCTGTAATGTGCTGGCGCGGTCAGGTAATGGGCGAATGGAAAAACGCATTCATAGGCATCGCTTCAAAGTATGGTTTTCCTATTCATAAACCCTATTACCAACTCACACAGGAACAACGCGACCTGCTGTGGCACGGGTGTCCTGAATTTCCTGGCATTGACGGGTTCTTTGAGTGGATAAAAAGTAAATCCTACTCAATTCAATATAGAGTGCTATTGGCACGCTATCGTGGCAAAACAGTGTGCCCCGTATGCAATGGCTCAAGACTCAAAGCCGATGCCAACTATGTAAAAATCAATGGCAAGACCATTGGCGACTTAGTCCACCTGCCAATTGACCAGCTTGCGAAGTGGTTCAAAGACCTGAAACTCGACAAAGCCAGCACCATGTTTGTCAGCCCCGATGAAGGGGCTATGCAACGGAATATCTATTACGCATCCGTTCTTTCCCTCGATCTGGGCATGAGCTATAAACGGCGGGACTATTCCACCATCGTCAACGG
>JAFZUL010000171.1 GCA_017618355.1 Muribaculaceae bacterium | reverse complement strand
TATTCTTCTTCAAGAGTCACCACCTTTGCATCTCTGTTCTCGTCGAGAGTGGTGAGCTGGATGAACGGTACGCTCACTGTCACACCATCCCACTTGTTATACTTGATGAGCATGTTGTGAGGAATAAACATCAAATCGTGGAATGGTTTCTGCAGAGCCTGGGCACTGGTGTAAAGTTCTCGGTTGTCGCTACCGCTGTTGTTGGTCTGAGCCTTGCCAGGCACAGAGCCAACAAGGTTGCTGTGTACTTGCAGCGTGAAGCAGATCATGTTCACCGCCTCCTGGATATCGGTCTCCCAATCGCCACCTTCCTTGCTGGAGTCAATTCGAGTCACGACAACCTCATGCTGTTCTTTGCCGTCGGGAGTGACGTAGAAATTAGAGAACCAGGTCTTGCCGCTATTCTCGGCTCCCGTGAGGAAGTCGAGAATCTGCTGTTTCTCGGTTGCAATGCGCTTAGCCTGGGCGGTGGGATTGGTGATGTGCTCACGCTTGAAGATGCGGTCGAAATACTTATCAGAGATTTCGACGTGGTATTTCAGCGGAGCAGTGTTCTTTATCTTGCTCTCCTTGGCCACAGCGATGAGTCGCTTGATGTTGTACCACTTCGAGCGGAAGATGGCAGCCCAATAAGGGATAGGATAATAGGTGTGGTCGGCAGTAGGTATGCGAGAGAGGACGGCGAACTTTGTGCCCGTCTTTCGTGACATCAGGTCGCTCATGGGCGACTGCTCGTCGAGCAATGGGATCACTTCCACATCCTTCTCGCTGGGATGGTTGCGCCAGTTGGCATAAAGCACATGCCGCATCTTCCCTTTGTCGTCGACCTCCCCAAATCGGCAATACATCGCTTCCTTGCGCAGCAAGCGCACAATCTTAGTCCTTGCGCTGTTCATCACAAAGACGGTAATGGCAAATCCCCAATATTTCAGGTCTTGTGCCATACCCATAAAGATTGACGGAAGCTGGTTGTCGAGTAAGAACTCGTCAACCTCACTACGCACCTTTTTAGAAACATTATCGGTGCTGTAGGTCAGTCCGTTGCCATAGCACATCTGCGCATTCCACATCAAGCATGTGGAAAGCGTCTCATCGCATTCTATAAGCTCGAGGATGTTATATGGCATGAGGTCGTCGCCACCCCATGGCATATAAGTTATTTTGTCATTCAGACGGATGGGAGTTATCTCTTCATCCTCACGGAAGACCTTGCTCGAGTCTATCTTAAATGCAGCGCGGGCCGATACACCTGGTATATTTTCCACGCTCTCTATCATATGTCTCGGTATGCTCATAGGAATATCTCAATATCGTTAATTTTGAACAAACATACATCTCTCAGTGTCCTTATCTGTCGTGAGTCAAGCAACTTCACTTGGCGAGTGCCGGAACGGAAGTTGTAACGCAACCCCACACAATTCTTGTAGTGGAGCACCCTTCCGTCGGCAGCCCAGGTCCACAAGTCTACTGGATCTCCAGCATCTATCATCTTGCGGGCTGTTGTTATGTGAATCTTGTTTGCCATCAGTCATAATTTGAATCATACTCCTCGGTGAAGATTTCATCATCAGGAAGTGCCTCATACATGTAGGCACGTCGCCCATCAAGATAACGCCAAGTGAATTTTGCTGTCACTTCATTGGCTCTTTCGTCGGAGAACTCACAGGTTCGAGAACTGATTGTTATCGGTTTGAAAACAGAGAACCAAATATAAGTCTCAAGCGACTCGCACAGCTGCTCCACAAGCAGCACCTGGTCAGGTGAGAGAGGTGCAGTCTCGACCTCGTAATCAGTTTCATGTTCTACCGACGCAAGGACGGTATGACGCTTAATCTGCGCCACAGTGCGCTCGCCAACCTGCTTCACGCTTGTTGTGCAGTTAAGCGGAAGATTCTCCTCCACGTTGAAAGCGTTCCGGAACATAAAGACGCTATCGGCCTTGAAGTCGCTAACATAATACAGCATCTGTCGTGCTCCAAGAGTGAGAGTAATCGTAACCACGTTATCCACAGACGCAAGAGTCATGATATCGCTGAGGGAAAACACTATGCAGTCGTTGATGAGTGAGCTTGCATCATCGACCGTGGCCACACGCATGGTATTTCCATCCATGTAGCCCACTTGCAAACGCAAAGTGGGAGCAACATAGTTCTGTGTGCCAGCGTCAGGATCGTAGAAGTAAAGCTTTTCACGCATTCCAGGATAAAACTGCTTCACGTGAGCTGTGGAAAGGAAGTTGGCTCGAGAGAAAGCCTCGGGAGTCGTTGCTACCGTCAACGAGCAGAATAGCACGTTGAACTGGCATAGAAGCGTTGTGCTGCTCGGGTTATCGTCGGCAAACTCATAAATTTTCACGTTGGAGAAATACTTCGAGGAGTCAAGCATACGCTGTTCCACGATGTCGGACAACTCCTCGAGCTTAGCAGTGCCGTTATAGGCATAGAGAAGCAGCTGCTCCACTGCCACGTTATCTACATCAATTCTGAGGTTGATATGGTCGGTGACTCCGGAGAAAATGATATCAGTTATGTTTCCTGACCACTGCAGGGAAGAAGGTGGGTTAACGACTACTGTTGCCATATTATATTATTTTTGTCAAAATTATACTATCACTCAGATAAATTAAAAGACGTAAAACAGCCCTACTCTCACGAGCCGGACTGACAATTTTACTAACTTCTTAAAACAACTATATCTCATGAGATTCCAGAAATGGTTGACGTGGCAGCATCGAAAGAATGCTGTGGCAGTTTCTCGCAGCCTATATATAGAGTGTCGAAAGCATCGGTTCCGTCGGTACGATGCTCGAGAAGGTTTTCCTCGTTCTCGGCAAGCTTCTCTCCAGCCTTATGTTTTCGGAAACCGTTACGGCCACGGATAACTCCTGCAGACTGGATTGCAAGAATCAAGTCGTCGTTATTCTGCCTGTTGAACATCGGCGTGAGCAGCTGCTTGCCGGCAAACCCCTGGTTGATGAGCAAGTACTTCTCGGCATGCTTCATTGGATGTCCAAGGTAAACATCGTTTACGAACCACCCATGCCGCTCCAGGCAATCTTTGATTACCCAATGAAAGTCCTGCTCATTGACGGCGTAGTTGGAGCCTAGCGCGGTGCTGTCGTAATAGAACACCACCTCTTTCTTCATATGATGGGCATAGTAGGAGCAAAAATCGTCGACCAGCTCAGGCAGCTTGCGCTCATACTTCACATAGAAGCTTTTCAGCACAAAGAGCTTGCCGTCTCGAGGTTGCCCAGCTACAAGCCAATTAATATTAGCGTTGTAGTCCATCCCTATGCAGATAGGCTCCAAAGGATCCACATCGGCATCGGCGCGGCTATCGAGCGCACCGTCATTGAAGTTCTCTTGCCACTCGAGAGTGTCGAGATACTTGAAGTCGGAAGCATCATATTTGTGGCGCTCACGCATACTGGAGTAGAATCCATCCTTAGCTATGCCTATGCGCTGGCAGAGGATAGAAGTCTGGAAGGTGAGAGGCGTGAGGTCACGCTTCATCTGCTTAATGTAGTTTTCTCCCAAGAGCTGGAGGTTCTCGATGGACGAGTATTCTTTGTAATACACGGCCACCGAGCGCATCTTGTTAAGGTCACGGTCGAGATACCGGATGCGATTGCGCAGATAACTAGGGATGGGCTTGCCTTTCGCCTTGAGCTCACGAACATGCTGCTTGGTCTGCCATATCTTATAGACAGTGCCCTCGATGGTGGTTATAAGCTCTGGGTCCATTTTGTCCTTGTAATGCAAGAACCAGGATCCCTTAGAGGTCTGTGGCATATCGCTCAAAATCATCATGCTGTGATTGTATGAACGATTTCCAAAGAACGACTTGATGCCACCATTAGCCGGCAAAGTTTCTTCCTTCAATTTATCATAATTGATAAATTTTGCTTCGTCGATAAGCAGCCACGAAAGAGTCAAAGAGTTACTGGAGCCTGGGCGGTCTTGCGATATTATCACTGCGACACTGCCGTTGTAGAACGTGATGACATGGGTGTAGTCGGCAGGCTCGATGATAGGTTTGCCAAAGGATTTCGGCGGTCGCTTGCCAACTACATAATGCACGTCACGCACGAAGCCCCAACGGTGCCAGGCTGCCAACAAGCCTGGTATTGTATTAGTCAAGCCATGCTTGAAAGTTGGCACCACAATACCTCCAGTGCTGCCCACCATACGCTGCATGTTGCGCAACACGAAAGGCGCGGCGATGCTGTCGGTCTTTCCTGTGCGTCGCCCCGCCACAATAACGGTTGTCTTAGCGCTGATGAGCTGCGTCAACCGCTGCGGCTTGTTAAAGTATATTTCCTTCTTGGGCGGTGCCATCAGGTTCATCGTCTCTCCACAGGTCGCCTTCCTCGAGGTCGGCTTCCTCATATTCCACGTCGTCGATATCAATGGTCTCGGCACGGTATTTCTCGATCATGCGAGAAATTTTCTCGTCGATGTTAGGAATGGGCTTGATGCCTAAGACACTCGGGTCTTGTGTTGCAGTGAACGGCTGCACCACAATAAGGTCGAAAGGCATAGCCTGTTCGTCCTCAAGATCCACACGGTTGAGCTTGCCGTAGCTTGTGGCTGCACGCTCCATGGTTTTAGCGTCCTTTCGTTTGCGTGCCATCTGGTAAGTCTCGAGCAGCATCTGATTCGTTTTCCATCGATGGAAGTCACGAGTCGCGGCACTGAGAGCCGGCATGAGCTGCTTGATGATGGCAAGGTCGGCATATATAGCCTGGTCGCTGACGCTATACCTTCCTGCAAACTCCTCGACAAACTGACGGTCACGTGCATCGGGATTGGCAAGCATCCACTGGTATTCGTCGCGGACACGCATCACCCTGGCACAAATGATGGCATCATATTTCTCGGTCAGCTCAGCCAACGGAGTAAACAGATCCACGCGGCAGACATCTATGGTTTTAGGCAAGGGCATTACTCGTCATCCTCCATGTCGAGCAACGCCCGACGGCTATTCTCCAGTGCCAACGGTGAGCCTACTCGAGCAAGCATAATTTCCTGTTTACGCAGCTCTAGCTTCGTGGAAACCTTTCCACGATTATAGGCTTTATTCGCATCACTATTCTTGACGGCGATATCACGGCGCAGCTGCTCGGCTGGCACGTCGATAAGACTTGCTATCTCGCTGATTGTCATATACAGCGATGCAAGCTTCTCAATCTTCTCTAAGTCGGTTTGCGAATACGTCATTGAATGGCACTGAATGATTGGTTATTAAATCTTCCATCTGGAATAACAAGGTTGCGAACACGTCAAAATCGGTAGAGACTATAGCACTCTCATAGCGATTGCCTCTCGTCAAGTTCTGACTCATTACTACAGAGACACGTTGCCCATCTTCAGGATTGACAACCAGCAGCAACTTGCTATGGTTGTCGGCAAGATACACTTTGTCTATCACCTGGGCGATGAAAGGCCAAAGTTTTAGCGTCTTGTTGGTCGCCTTCAAGTCGAGAACCAAGTGGAATTGAATCGGCTTATTCTCCTTAATAATGAAAAATAAGCGTCTCAAAAACTCCTCAGATATCGAGAAAGTGGTCAAATAGACCTTACAGCCCTCTCCGAACTGCCTTAAAATCCACTCCAGGATATCGGCGACTTGAAGCGTGTTGGTGAGATAGGCTTGTGTCTGCTCATCTTGCAACGGCGACAGGTAGTCACCTATCGTAGTGTTACGCTTCATCGGCGCTCGGATTGTCTCAAAACACGGTGAGGTTTTGAGCCTGCATGCTTACCACCATCGAGTCCTACAAGATATCGGTGATATCGCTCGGCTGGAGTCTCGATGTGCTCAATCTTTCCTACTGGAGTAGATTTCTGCCACTTGTGGCTGCCTTCACCTTTGAAGCCACAACGGTTGCGTCGGCGTTGCCGGCTGTTTAATCTTGCTTTCATAATTCTCTGGTTATTCGATGATTCCTAATTCTTTGAGAGCTGCAGTAATCTTTTCGGAAGGATTGATGACCTTAGCGTAGGCAGCAGCAAGCTTAGCCTTTAACTCCTCGGTTGGGTTATTGGCATAACGCTTCTTATTAAGGTTGATGAAGCCCACAGCACGCTTGGATTCCTCACGAGCATCGAGAACAACTTCCTGCTGTTCCTCGGCTGCTTTTGTAGTGTCGTAAGCATCGTAACGCGCCCAATTCTCATGCAGACGCTTATCGAGTGCGATAAGGTCTTTCAAGAACGGATATCGGTCACTGTCGGGACAGATGCCAGGCTTGGTTGTTAGGATGCGAAGCTGTGCATGAACGTCACGCATGCGCTGAACGATGCTTTTGTTCTCGACATAGAGCGCTTGGATCTCGTCGGGCAACGAGTCATGGTCGGCACGCTTGCCGGCTTGAAATTCGCTGGCAGAATTGTTCTCATCAAGTGAGAGATGCTTCTTCTCGATTTTCTCTACCTCTCGAGCCATTTCCTCGACCTGGGCGTGAGTAATCTCCTTTACATTCTTGTTGTAGTACTTGCGCAGCTCATACTCGATAATTCTGCCGAATTTCTTAGGATTCCGCAAGGCATTGCGATAGGTGAGCTGGTTGCGGTTAATCTTCAGCAGGATGGTTGCACCCTCCTCGATGTCACGCTCACCGGCTGGAGTCTCCAGCCATTTCTGCAGTCGTTTCTGTAAAGTTTTGTCAATCATAATTTGTTGTTTATGGCGGCAAAGAACACAAGGTTCTTGCCATAGTTAGTTAATAATCGCTTCATCGAGGCGAGCGTCTGCCCTGTGGTGACAAAATCATCGAAAACAATGATGTTTGGTTCACTGGGCAAGACATTCAGCGTAAAGACGGCATTCATGCGCTGCCGTGAATGGCAGAATGCCACATCCTCATAGAAAGGAATGCCTAGAGCTGCTGCCATACGCTCGCTGATGAGCGTTGCAAAGTTTTTAATCTTATGCCTTCGCTTGGGAGAGGTGACAATGCACCATCCCCCATCGGCAAGGCTGTTTCCCAGAGTCTCACGGACTACTGGAGTAATGTTCTCGACAAAGAACGCCACCATATCGGGGTCGCTCTTAATGTCGGTCAAGGTACGGCCATAGAGAGTTTTTTGCCATATAGAAATGAAGTTCACATCGCTTCGCCGTGTGATCCTGAGCTTATAAGAGAAGTCGCAACGCGCCTCGGTGCTCTTATCCCACGCCTTACGGTGATGCTCAGCGAAGATGTCCCTTACAGAACAAATGGGGACTTCTAAATCTATCGCAGAGGTTCGCACATCTGAAAGGATGCCTTCGATAGAGTTATCAGTCCCCATTCGACAAAAAAACTTATTCTATGTTACTCGATTACGGATTGTAGGGGTCTCCTTGCTGCTGTTCACCAGGGTTTAATCCTTGGTCAACAGGCGTGCTAGGGTCCGACCCATGGTTTACCCCTCCTCGTCGTCGTCATCGGCAGGAGTGATGCTGCCGTCGGAGCAGTCGAGTGTGCCGTCCTCGATTTCGAGGGTACCGGTATAGAATGGAGCGGGAAGCTCATCGGTCACCTCCACGTTGATAGTGGTGGCTGCAGGAGTAGTGCCCTGTCCGTTGTCCTGAGCTACGGAAGTCTTAGACTGCCAACGCTCGTTGCCGACAACGCGGAAACGTCCGGCCATGTCTTGAACAACATAGACGTTATCGTTGTTGTTCAGATAAACACTTGCAGCACTAGCTTGGTCACCAACACCGTTGTGAACGAGCTCGAGCTTGTTGAGCTGGGTCTGGCTTGGAGCCTCGCCCTGTGCCTCACTTGTGAGCTTCGACTTCTCAACGTTGATGTCGATGTACTTCCAGGTTTCTCCCGCTGCGAGCTCGAAGCTGCCAGTCAGAGAAGCTGAGGTGGCACGCTTGAGGCTGTCACGAGTAAG